>LUZL01000026.1 GCA_001603615.1 Bacteroidales bacterium Bact_20
GGTAATGCACCTTTACTTTTAGCTAGTTTCACTGCTGCTAGGGTATCGGCAGTTTCCCCAGATTGAGAAATTGCTATTATAATGTCGTTTTCATTTATAATAGGATCTCTGTATCTAAATTCAGATGCATATTCCACCTCTACAGGTATTCTAGCAAGCTCTTCCAATAGATACTCTCCTACGAGTCCAGCGTGCCATGATGTTCCACAACCTATCATTATTATACGTGGTGCTGTTAAAAGTTTATTTTCGTATTCTACAATACCACCCAATGAAATTGTTTGTTTATACAAAGATAATCTCCCTCTCATACTGTCTCTCACACTCTGTGGCTGTTCAAATATTTCTTTTAGCATAAAATGCTCATATCCACCTTTTTCTATTTGTGATAAGCTCATTTCTAGTTGTTGTATATATGGAGTTTTCTCTGCCTTTTTGATTGTAATAATTTTTAAATCTTTTTCTTTTTGCATTACAGCTATTTCGTCATCTTCTAGATATACCACTTTGTTTGTATACTCTATTAATGGTGAGGGGTCTGAAGCTACAAAAAAGTCATCATTACCGACACCTATGACAAGGGGGCTACCTCTTTTAGCAGCTATCATAGTATCTGGATCATTTTCTGAAAGAATAACTATAGCAAAAGCACCTATAACTTGAGACAAAGCTAAACGAATAGCTTCTACCAAGTCTACATGCTCATTTTTCATAATATCTTCTACCAGATGAATTATTACTTCTGTATCAGTTTCACTTTTAAAACTATATCCTCGTGATAGCAGTTCTTCTTTTAAAGTTTTATAATTCTCAATGATGCCATTGTGAATTATAGCTAATTTTTGCGATGGTGAAAAATGAGGGTGTGCATTTACATCTGTTGGTACCCCGTGTGTTGCCCACCTAGTATGTCCCATTCCTACTGTACCATTCAAATCTTTATCAATAACACATGCTTCTAGATCCGCTACTTTGCCATGTGTTTTATATATTTTTAAACCTTGTTCATTCAATAATGCTATACCAGCACTATCATAACCTCTATACTCTAAACGGTGTAATCCATTTATTAATATAGGAAAAGCTTGTCTATATCCCAAATATCCAACTATTCCACACATATTATTTTAAATTTTTTGTCATTTTATGTTTTATCACAAATATTTATTTTCAATAAATATTGCATTTTTTTAATTTACATAAGAGTAAGTTACTACTAATTTCATACCATTTTCTGATCCATTTAGTATGATTCTATTCGGATAAATAGAAGTACCAGAAACCCTAAGATAAAGCCCTAAATTTTCATCTCTATTTAGAGTCAAATTTTGAGTATATCTAGGTAATCTAAAACGATAATACTTCTTTTGGCTATTATAAGATCCATCAAACATTGATTCACTAAACATAAAGTCATCTACATAACTAGTATTACCTAGAGTGTCCTTTATTTTGGCTAATGTTAATTTAGATGGTATAGGAAATTCCCTAGCAGTAGGATCGTTATAAGTAGGTATTTGTAGTTCTGCCATATTAATGTTTACTCGTTTCCCTTGAAAATAATTTTGTAAATCTGGGAAACGAATAAAAACTTTTGTACCAGCTAAAGGTTGTAAAAATAATATTTGTTTACCACTTGTAGTGTCACCATTCAATTGATTTTGTAGATCCAAAGACGCAAAGCTATAATCGTGATAAAAATAAGAATACCTCTGAACAGTAGCATCCATTTGAAAAACTTCTTTTACCTTAGATAAAGTAGAAGTATGATAGTACATAGTAATATTAGACATAGTATTTAACAGGTCCCAAACTATCAGATTACCTTGATTACCCTCTAATACTGGCTCTACTACAATACCATAAAAGTATTTTTGAAAAGTAGAATTATTCAATAATTTACCTTCGTATGAAGCATCAATGATTTTTTTTGCATAATTCAGTGACAAAGGTATTTTGAGAGTGGATGCTATTTTGCCAGTATCTATATAAATGCTATCTATTTTTGATGGATTAAAAGTAATCGTTCCTATGAGATTGCCTTTTTTTATTTTTCTATTAGAGTAATAGGTGCTATCATAGTATATAGGCTCTCCCAACTCATAAATATTGAAAGTCATTACATCATTTTGTCGAGATTTAGCATAGATACTATTTAATTTTAGATATAAAAAAATAGAATCTGGCACAGCATCTGGTCCAAAAACAATATTGGTTTTAGATATTTTTAATTGAGAGCAAAAACTACTAACTGTAAGTCC
Organism: Bacteroidales bacterium Bact_20; assembly: GCA_001603615.1. Lineage (GTDB taxonomy): Bacteria > Bacteroidota > Bacteroidia > Bacteroidales > DTU049 > DTU049. The sequence goes on from LUZL01000026.1 coordinate 2,262, forward strand.
AAATACAGGATCGTACAAATATCCTGCTATATTATATCTAGTTTTAGACGTTAATATGCTATCATCTAGTTGAGTATATGCTACTAATGGTATAGTATCTATTTTTACATTTATCCTATCACTAGGTGGTTGTATATCTAATCCTAATTGATCATCTTGCTCACAACTTAATAAAATCAACATTAATATAGTTAAGCTAAATAAAGTTTTTTTCACTTTTTTTAAATATTATACGTTTTTAATTTATTGATATTATATTTTTAATTAAATTTTACAAATTTACAAAAAAATAATAAAACCATATGCAAAATCATTCATATAATTTTGGTATAAATACGTATTATTGATATTTGTTTTTGAGTGTATCTTTCAGTTCATCTAGTTGTTGTTTCAAAGCTTGACTATTTTTTCTTTTTTGTTCACTTTCCCATTTATATCTTTTCACAAAAGGAGAAACACGTTGGTGTTTATTAATAAGAATTAAAGCAATTATCAAATAAATTATAATAAATGCAATAGCTAGATACAAGAAAAATGGGTATTTAGGGACGAGCATGAGTAAATAGTCATATAATCCATGAGACATGAATGTTATTAAGAAGCCATAAAACATCAATTTTCTCTTTTTTTTAATAAAATTAAATTTAGCAAACCCAAAATAATATCCCATAGCAACAGCAAAAACGAAATGTGCAGGTGTAGGCATAATTGCTCTCATCAGTGCTATACTCCATATATTTGATAAATCATTAAAAATAAAAGCAAAATTTTCTAAAAACGCAAATCCCATTCCTACTGCTACCATATATACTACTCCATCTATAGGTTCATCAAAATATTTCTTTGGCCATATAAACCATTTAAACATTAGAAACTTAACTCCTTCTTCTATGAAAGCTACAAAAAAGAATGCTTCTATAAAAGTACTAATTTCTATTCTTAAATTCAATTGTATATTTAAAAAAATAAAATTTTCAATTATTGAAGCTGGTATAGTAGATATCATCCCCAAGCAAAATGCGAATAACAGATATCTGATGGGCTCCCGATTATATTTATCTTTAAAATAAATTAATAATATAAAAAATAAAGCTGGTAAAATAGCTAATAATATTGGTAGCATTAATTTGATATTTCTGCAAAAGTAATAAGTAATATAGAATTCAAAAAATTGATTTAGTAATTTTTTTTTTGTAATTTTGTAATTAATTTTATATTTAGTATGAGTAAAATAGTTATAAATAAAAAAGTAAATACAGATAAACTAGAGAAAATAAAAAAATGGCCTATATGGGAAAAGGATATTTCTCGTTTCATACAATTTTATGATTATACAGAAGAATTCTATATCATAGAGGGTAAAGTTACCATTGAATGTGAAGGGGAGATATATCATTTAGAACCAGGAGACTTTGTTCGTATAGAAAAAGGACTTTCCTGTATTTGGGATATCAAGGAGAAAGTACGTAAATATTACGATTTTATAAAATGAAATTTAAAGTAGGTGATAGAGTAAAATACCTCGATGAGATAGGAGAAGGTATTGTAAAAAAAATTTATGGCGATTTAGTCATCGTAGAGGATAGCCTTGGCTTTGAGCTTCCTATGAAAGAAAATAAATTATTACTTATAGCAGCTGCCAATAATACTACTGAAAATAAGGACAAGAAAACAGAACATAGTGAAAAGGGACAAAATAAAAACACACAAATTCGCACTGATAAATCAACAAAGCATTTTAAAGAAGGTATTTATTTGACTATTAATCCACAAAATCCCGATATACCTATTGCTAGTCCTCATTCTGTATATTTAGTCAATTTCACTTCATTTGATATTTATTTTTTATTACACAAAATTAAGCTTGGCTCTTTAGAGATAGAGCATGGTTTTTTAGAAAAATATTCTGCTATTAAAGTAGATAATATAAAAATAGAAGATTTACCTAATGAGTCATCCTATGTATTACAATCTAGTATTGTCTCTGATGATAAAATATTTTTACCTTTTATAAATCAATTAGCTATCAAAAAAAATATTTTACTAAAGGAAGACAACTATTGCGAAAATCCTTTTTTTGATAAAAAATCTGTACCTATACTTATTAGATTAGTAAACGAATTCATTGAATATAAATCTAATAAAAATGAAAAAGTAGATCAAGATATCAACACTAAAAAATCAAAAGATAGATTAATAACTGATAAAGGTATAATAGACAAACATCTGAAGTCACCAGATATAGCAGAAGTAGATTTACATATAGAAAAACTAGTAAATAATCCACAAAATATTAGCTCAGATATGGCACTAACAGTGCAATTATCTTATTTCAAGCAATGTTTAGAATCTGCTATTGATAGAGGTATACAAAAAGTTGTTTTCATTCATGGCGTAGGAGCTGGAATATTGAAAAGTGAAATGTATAAAATTCTAAAAAATTATCCAGATTTATACTATGGAGATGCTCCAATACGTCAATATGGTATAGGTGCTACTGAAGTTTACATTAAACCGATAAAAACATAAAATAATATGGCAAAAATACCAATAGAAAATATACTATTTATAGATATAGAAACTGTGCCAATGGTTTCTGAATATGATGCACTTAGCGACAACTTCAAAGCATTTTGGGATAAAAAATCTGCATATATCTCTAGAAATGATGATGATCCATCCACTTTATTTGATAAAGCTGGTATATATGCTGAATTCGGCAAAATAGTTTGTATCTCTGCTGGTAGAGTACAAAATGACTATATTAAAACTAAATCTTACTATTCTGATGATGAAAAAAAATTATTACAAGAATTTGCTGATGATTTATCTATTTTTACTAGAAGTATACCAAATTTATATTTGTGTGCTCACAATGGCAAAGAGTTTGATTTCCCATTTATCATTAGACGTATGATTATTAATCAAATCCCTATACCATACATATTAAATACTCGCAATAAAAATAGATATGATCTGCCATTTATTGATACAATGGAAATGTGGAAATTCGGTGATTATAAGCATTTCACCTCTTTAGCTTTGCTATGTGAGCTATTTAATATTCCTACACCAAAAGATGATATAGATGGTAGTGAAGTAGCTCGTGTATATTATCAAGA
>LUZL01000027.1 GCA_001603615.1 Bacteroidales bacterium Bact_20
TCGTTAGCGAATTAGTTAAAATTTTTAAGGAATAAATAATAATGTGACAAATTGTTTGTCACATTATTTTTTTATTGAAAGAAAAGGGTCATGTGTGGTATAATTAAAGAGTGAAAACGCTTTACATTTGGAGGCTAAAATGCATACTAATTGGTATAAAAATGCTATAGTTTATCAGATCTATCCTCGTAGTTTTAAAGACTCAAATGGTGATGGATTTGGTGATATCAAAGGAATAACATCAAAACTTGATTATCTTAAGGAACTAGGAGTTAATTGTGTATGGTTATCACCAGTTTACGACTCTCCTCAAGAAGATAATGGTTATGATATCAGTGATTATTACAATATTTATCCTCCATTTGGAACACTTGATGACTTTAAAGAAATGCTAAGTGAAATGCATAAACGTGGCATCAAACTAATAATGGACTTAGTAGTTAACCACACATCAAGTGAACACAAATTCTTTAAGGATGCTATAAGTAGCGAGGATAGTAAATATCGTGACTATTACATTATTAAGAGAGGAAAGAAGAATGGCCAAAAACCACCTACAAACTGGGGAGGATTCTTTGGAGGTTCAACTTGGGAAAGAATTGGTGATACTGATAAGTATTACCTACACTTATTTGCTAAAGGTCAACCTGACTTAAACTGGGAAAATCCAGAAGTTAGGCGCGAAGTAGTAAATATTTTAAGATATTGGCTTGATATGGGAGTAGATGGGTTTAGGTGCGATGTAATAAACCTAATCAGTAAAAAACAAGATTTCCGTTCTCGCTTCCCAACAATCGCTCTTTGTGGTAAAGATGCTTTTATAAATGGTCCAAGACTTCACGAATATTTACATTATTTATATACTGAAGCCTACGCAAATTACGATACAATGACAGTTGGTGAAACTGCCCTATCAAAAGTAAAAGATGTTAAAAAGATGGTTGACCCAAAAAGAGAAGAACTTGATATGGTCTTTAATTTTGACCATACTGATAGTGATAACTTCTTTGGTGTTAAATACTTATATCGTAAATTTAATTTAAAACGTTTTAAGAAACGCTTATCAAAATGGCAATATGAACTTGAAGGTTGTGGATGGAATTCCTTATTTATTGAAAACCACGACCAAAGAAGATCATCTGGTCGCTTTAATACGAGAACTGATAAACTAAAATTCGTTTCAGCAAGTTCTCTAGCTACTTCATATTTCCTACTTAAAGGAACACCATTTATTTATCAAGGTCAAGAAATTGGTATGGAAAATGCTGATTTTAATGATTTAGATGATTACAAAGATGTTGAATTTAAAAATATGAGCGCTATGGTTAAAAAGAATTTCTTCTATAAATTGCTAATAGGTAAGCACTTAAAGGATGTTGCTCGTGACAACGCTCGTACTCCAATGCAATGGGATGGTAGCGAGTATGCTGGCTTTAGTAATGTTAGTCCTTGGATAAATATCAATAAAAACAAAGACTATATCAATGTTGAAAAGGCCCTTTCAGATGAAAACTCATTGTTCTATTATTACAAGAAGTTAATTGATATTAGAAAATATTTCCCTTCAATAATTGATGGAAAATATGAACTACTTCTTAAACACGATAAGAATATCTTTGCTTATAAAAGAAAACTAGATAATGAAGAGATGTTAATAATATCTTCATTTACTGGTAAAGTTATTAAACAACCGATTGATTTAGCGGGATATAAGTTATTATTATCAAATTACCAAGGTAATGTTAATAATATCTTAAAGCCTTATGAGGCAAGGATTTATATAAAGGATAATAAATAATGGAAAGAATTGAATTTAATAAAGATTTCTTATTTGGTGTTGCTACTGCCTCAACGCAGATTGAAGGTGGCGACACCTTAAATACGTGGTATGACTGGAGNNCTGGGTTGATTATAAAGCACATATTGACTTAATGAGTGAACTTGGTTTTCAAGTTTATCGTATGTCAATTGAATGGAGTAGAATCGAACCAAGTGAAGGTAGTTTTAGCGATGAAGCAATCGAACACTACATCGATGAAATCAAATACCTTAAAGAAAAAGGAATTGAACCACTAGTAACTTTACATCACTTTTCTAATCCGATATGGTTTGAGCGTCTTGGTGGATTTAAAAGAAAAGATGCTCACCTTTATTTTGCTAGATACACTGAATTTGTAACTAGAAAACTTGTGGGACTTGTAAGTGACTTTTGTACAATCAATGAACCTAATATTTATGCAATAAATTGCTTTTTGTATGGTGAATGGCTAAACGAAGAGAAAAGTTTCGCTACATGTATGAAAGTATTAAGAAATATGACTAAAAGCCATATTGAAGCATATAAGATTATTCATAACTTAATTCCAGAAAGTCGTGTTGGAATTGCTTTAAATATGAATAACTTTATTCCAAAAAGAAAGAATAACTTAATCGACAAAATCGCCACATGGTTTATGGACCGTTGTTTCAATAAGATGATGGCATATTCTATGGGGTGGGGTAAATATATCCTTCCACTTGGTGTGAAATGTAAAAAAGGTGAATTCTTTGATTATTTTGGAATTAATTACTATACATCAAACTTAGTTTATAAAGGAAAGCTAGAAGTAGACGCTTCTTGGCCTACTAATAATTTAGGATGGGGTATTACTCCATTTGGCTTTGATAAAATCATTAATAAAGTTCACAAGATGTTTCCAGATAAAGAGATATTTATCACTGAAAACGGAACATGTGACAAAGATGATAGCTTTAGAGCTAAATATTTATATGACCACCTAAAGGTTTTATCAAAATATGATTTTATTAAACGTTACTACCACTGGACTTTTATGGACAACTTTGAATGGAAAGAAGGAGAGTCTGCTAAGTTTGGTTTAGTTAAATATAATTATGACGATAAAACTTATGAAGTAAGACAAAGTTGCTATATGTATAAAGAGATTATTAAGAATCATTATATGGATAGCGAACTTTATAACAAGTATATTGGAGGAAGCGATGATTAGATTTGAAGATAATTATTTTATCATTGAAACAAAATCACTATCGTATGTCTTTCATATTAATAAATCCAATTATTTAGTTCATGACTATTTTGGG
>LUZL01000028.1 GCA_001603615.1 Bacteroidales bacterium Bact_20
TTATAAAAGAAATAGTAGTGATTAGATAATACTATAATTAGTTACAGTTAAAAAAACATTAATTATAACTATTAAGCTATATACACATATTTATAGAATAGAATAAAACCAATTGATTATTAGTGAGTAAAAGGTTAAATAAAGATATTAACCTTTTACTCACTTAATTTTTTAACTAAAAAATAAGGAATACACATAACTAAATTTTATATTTTTATAGAATACTTGATTTCAAAAATTTATTTAAATTTTACTTTTATTTAATATTATTAATAAATAACAAAATTGATAATATTTCTTATCCAACATTAGAAAGTGAAAGACCTTGTATTTTGAATTGTTCTATCATGAGGTGTAATAATTTATTTTCAGGTTTTTCTAAAAGTGGATCATTTTTAATGATTTCTTGGGCAAATTTATTAGTATATTCTATTATATTTTGATCATTGATAGGATCTATAATATTAAAAAATCTTTCTCCACTTTGTCTAACGCCTTCTATTTCGCCAGGACCTCTTAGTCTATAATCTTCTTCTGCTATTTTGAATCCATCGGTAGTTTCTACCATAACCCTTAATCTATGTACAGCATTCTCGCTTATATTTTCGCCACCTATCAGTATACAATAAGCTTGTTCAGAAGATCTACCCACTCTACCGCGCAATTGATGTAGTTGAGCTAAACCAAATCTTTCTGCATTTTCTATAATCATTATACTAGCATTAGGTACATCTACACCTACTTCTATTACAGTGGTAGCTACTAGAATATCGATTTTACCTTTAGCGAAATCTTGCATTATCTCATCTCGTTCTTGTGAATTCATTCTGCCATGAATCATTGCAATGCTGTATTTAGGTGGTGGAAATTCAGTAATTATAGCATCATACCCTTCAGTTAAAGCTATCAAATTTATTTTTTCATTCTCATCAATAAGAGGATAAACTACATAAGCTTGACGACCTTTTTTTATTTCATTTCTCATCAAATCCCATGCTTGATATCTGAGTGGTGCAGGTATATAAGTGGTTTTTACAGGTTTACGATTGGGTGGTAATTCATCAATAATAGATACTCTGAGATCACCATAAACAGTAAGAGTGAGAGTACGTGGTATAGGTGTAGCGGTCATTACTATTACATGAGGTGGATAATCACTTTTCAAATGCAGCTTTGCTCTCTGTATGACACCGAAACGATGTTGTTCATCTATTATCACTAAACCTAATTTTTTAAATTGTACTACCTCTTCTATCAGTGCGTGCGTTCCTATTAATATATTTATTTTACCTTCTAATAAATCATTTAATAATAATTTTCTTTTTTTCTGTGTAGTACTACCTATCAATAAATCTACTTCTATAGGTAAGCCTTTTAAAAGTTTAGAAATTGTTTTGAAATGTTGCTGTGCTAGCAACTCTGTAGGAGCCATGAGGCATGCTTGATAGCCATTATCAATAGCTAATAGCATAGACATAAGTGCAACTATAGTTTTGCCACTACCTACATCACCTTGTAGTAATCTATTCATTTGTCTACCACTACGTAGATCATCCCATATTTCTCTAATCACTCTTTGTTGAGCTTTTGTTAACTCAAAAGGTAAATTTTTTGAATAAAATTCATTGAAGAGTTTTCCAACTTTAGTAAATTTATATGGTGTTTCTTGTTTGTCTCGGACAGCATTTTGATAGCAATAGAATAGTTGTAAATCAAAAGATTCAGAAAATTTCATTCTATATATTGCTTTTTCATGGTCTTTTTCTGTTTTAGGAAAATGAATATTTTGCAATGCTTCTTTGATAGAAATTAAATTAGCACGTTTTAATAATTCTTTTGGATAAGGTTCACTAATTGATTCAAGGGCTTTGGGTAAAACTATTTTTATGAAATTCATTATACCATCTGAATTCAGACCAGCTTTAGCTAATCTCTCTGTAGTGCTATATATAGGATGCAGATGTTTATATTCCTCAGATTCTAAGAATTTTTCTAAAGTTTTAATTTCTGGATGAGCGATATAGTAATGTTTATAATAACTAACTCTACCAAAAATGACATACTGAATGTCTGTTTTTATCTTATCTTTTATCCAATCGTAATGATTAAACCATGTGATTTCTATTGTTCCAGTATCATCAGCAAAAATACCTTTTAAAACTCTTTTTTTACCTAAGTTTTCTTCATAAAAATTTTTAAAATATCCTGTCAATAATATAAATTGATTAAAAAATATACCTGCTTCATTTACTTTTTTAAATTCTCTTTTATCATAAAATCTGTATGGGAAATGATATATTAAATCCTTTACAGTGCTAATATTCAATTCATTTTTTAATAACTTACATTTATTTACTGTGATTTTTTTAGCTTTTATTTCTGATTGTGGTAGTAATGATATTGCTTCCTCTAATGATATATCTAAAAAATTAATTTCGTTCATTGTTATATTTTAGCTTAGCTAGTAATTAATTGCTAAATTAATGAAAATAATTGAAAAATTAAAAACTCACCATAATCAATTCCTCTTCAAAAGAATAGATTAATAATAAAAAGATCTAATGTAAATGTGGAAAGATAAAGTTATTTTTTAATCATTACAGGCAGGCTGATAATTCTATCTTGTAGTCGGATAATTAAATGATAAACACCATTAGAAATACTTTCTACATTCAGTTGAGGTTCATTATTATTAATTATTAATTTACCTAGATTGTCATAAAGTAGCACTTCTAATATATTATAATTAGTTTGGATGTAAATGATATCCTGAGCTGGATTAGGATATATAGTTATATCATCTGAATTATAATCATTGATGTTTATAGTATTAATATAAATAGAATTAGAAGGATCTGATGTACACCCATTTGCAAATAATTTAGCATAATATGTTCCGTTTTCCACTACCTGATAAGTTTGATAAATAGCACCAGATATAGGATTGCTATCTTTGTACCATTGATTTCCACTAGCTTCGCTAGATTGTAGGATTATAGGATTATTATTAATGATAGAAATAGTGGGAGCTTGAGGAGTAGAAAAAACATTAATGTATGTAGAAGTACTAGCAGTGCAACCATTACTTGTACCAGTAACATTATAAGTAGTGCTAGTTGTAGGATAAACAGTTACAGGATTGCTAGATCCTAATCCATTACTCCAAGTATATGAGCTTGCTCCACTTGCAGTTAAGGTAGCACTACTGCCAGAGCAAATATTTGTTGGGCTAGCAGAGATAGTAACGTTTGGTGAAGCATGAATGGTAATGGATTGAGTATATGTATTAGAATACGAACCATTATAAGCAGTTAATGATATTGTATAATTGCCTGTCGTATTAAAAGTAACTACTGGATTAGTTTGTGTGCTTGTTGCTGGATTGCCTCCAGGGAATGACCAACTATATGATGTAGCATTTTGTGAGGTATTAGTAAATTGCACTGGAGAGCTTTGGCAAATATTTGTTGGACTATAGGTGAATGATGCAGTTGGAGTAGAAGCAGTACCTGCGTTCAATTCTATATCGTCTATCAACATCATAAATTTATCTGTAGCTCTATGTCTGATAGCCACATAAATCTGTTGGTTATTATAAGCAGAGAGAGAGTAGGT
>LUZL01000029.1 GCA_001603615.1 Bacteroidales bacterium Bact_20
TCCCATCTTTCGGGATATTTTTGATAAGATCCATAATACATTGTTAAAATATTATCCTCAGGTAAAAGAGTTTGATCATATTCTCCAGCCAAAAGTACCAATCCACTAAATATACTATCTACATTTTCTGCTATAGCTAAAGCACCTCTTGCTCCCATAGAGTAACCTATTAAAAAATTATAATGAGAATCATTTAAAATATTTAATGAATCTTTCAAAAAAGGGAATAAAGTATCTAAAACAAATGGTAACTGGGGATACATAGCCATAGTTTTAATGGTTTCAGTATAATATTGCGAAGCATAAACACTTTTTCCCATGTCTGGAATAATGACATTATATCCCATTGATAATAATTCATTGCAAAAGCTTGTCTGATCGCACCAAGATAATGGAGATAGATTCCATCCATGTAATAATATAACAGTACCTCGTGTAAAAAAATTTTTATTTGCTAATAAATAAACATTTACATCAGAATTAGCTCTTTTAATTTTGTAAATAGTATCATCTCTATGTTCTACATACAAAAAAGTTTTATGCTTTGGGAATGTCTTAACATTTACTTTTTCTTTCTTTTGGCAACTTACACTACTAATCGCTAGAAGTATTATCAAAATAACGAAATAATTATTATTGTGCATATGTATATTTATCTAATTGCAAAATTACTCTAAAATTTTAAATAATAAATTCTATTTTCTACACTTAAAACATCATAAACGTAAAGAGATATATTTTATTAATAGTAAATAAATTTTTAAGAAAAATTAATTGACTGTTTAAATAAACTTAGAAAGATTATCATAACAAAAAAGAGGGGCTGAAATATCAGCCCCTCTTTTAATATTTAATTGTATTTATTAGTGAGCGACAACAATTAATTTTGTTGATAAGCCATTTTTAGTAATTATCCTAGCAGTATAAATACCCTCTGGTAGAGTGCTAGTATTTATCTGATAAGTATCAGTATTAGGTTCTACATTCATCACAACTTGTCCTATATTATTGATAATAGTTATCTGATTCATTGAAATAGCACTATTAATGATTAATAAATCATTAGCTGGATTAGGATAAATTCTAAAGTTATTCTCATTTTCTACTATACTATTACTGAAATCTATTGTTATATCATCTATAAATAGAGCATACATATCAGCTTCACTTGTAGCTCTAACAGAAATATAATATGTTCCATCATTTGAAACAGTAACATTATTAGCTGTAGTTTCAGCATATGTAGTGTTATTAACGTTATTCATAGAAATAATAGGAGAACCTATTATACCAGCAACAGATGGTTCTGTAGCTAAATAAACTTCAAAGGATTCAGGGTAGCTAGTTCCTGCAACTCTATACCATAAAGAAATTTTATAAATTTCTCCAGCATTTAAGTCTATGCAGCTTGAGAAGAAATATTCATCTGCTGAATTAACATCACTAAATGAATATGCTAATGCAATATTGCCACTGTGAGCATATGTTGGATTATTTAGATAAAACCAACTATTGTCATCACCATTATTATCTATTATAGTATATCTATTGAGTAGATTAATATCATCAAAATTGATAGTAGTAGGCACTGTAGTTGGTATATAATTATTCACTACACCATGTATAGTATCATTGTTATGATTTTCATCTGTAGCAAGAGCAGAATAAGCAGTAATATTATAAACTCCATCAGCTGAGAAATCAAAATTTTGACTAAATGTATGATTTAGAGTAGCACCAGAAGCTATAGGACCTGCTACAGTTTCAGTAATAGGTGTACCATTATTAATTGAAATTTTCACAGGAATATTGGATTGCTCATTTACACCTGCATTTTTTAAAGTTATAGATATAGAATTAGTAGCTGAAACATCGCATCCAGAAGCAGGTAAATCTATATTTGTAATAGCGATATCATTATTATTTAAGGTATAAGCATATGGGAAAGCTAGACCAGTAAGCTCACAAGTCATAGTATTATAAACTGTAACTGTACCAGTTAAAGTGTCTATTTCGCATAATAATCCTTCTGTAGCATATAATGCACCATATAGTTTATCATTGTCTTTATCAAAAGCTATATCTTGAGCATAACTAATATTATAACCTAATGATCCTATTAGTGTACCAGCACCAGTTGTTTTATTTATGCTATATAAAGCATCATCAGAAATATTTACTCCATATAAATTGCCATGTGAGTTAGCAGCTATACCAATCATAATACCAGCACTGATAGTACCTATTTGTGTATAAGTACCATTATTATAATTAATTTCATATAAGATAGAGTTAGCACTGCCATCATATGCACAACCATATAATTTATCAGTAGTTGCATCATAAGCTAAGCCATTCATTACTAACCCCATATTTCCTATAGTAGTCATATTACCTGTGGTAGTATCAATAGTTAATAAAGAGAGACCATTATAGGTGCTAGCATACCATTCACCTCTAATGAAATCTGCACCAGGCAAAAAATCAGTACCTGTATAGCTACCGATAGGTATTATCTCTGCAGTTGCTATATTTACTTTCACTGGCCCGGTAGGTATTATAGCATTAGGATCATAAGCATTCCAAGCGAATCCCCAAATAGGATCGGCAACTATGAAAGCTTTAGTTACAGTATCATTTGATGCATTATTGTCTGTAGTAGTTAAATAGCATTTAGCTGTATAACTACCTGCTGGGGTGGCTATCCAATCAGGTGTGAAAGTGATGGTGTCAGTCTGTGCACTAGCTATAGCATGACCTGTAACAGTACTTGTATATACATCGCTAGTACCATCATTTATAACAAAGTTTAAACTAACAGTTTCTGCACTAGTTCCTATATTACTAATAATAGCTTTAGGAGTTATAGTAGCACCTGTAGAATACGCATTTTGGAATAAAATATTTGA
>LUZL01000030.1 GCA_001603615.1 Bacteroidales bacterium Bact_20
ATAACAACAATATGCTCCATAATTTAAATTTACCCATGTAGAGGCATCTGTTATATTAGCTATAGGAATGTTATCATTATATTTTATTGTTCTTAAATTCTCTTTCATCCAACATTGAGAGCCTATCTGCACTGTGTTATATGTATCTCCATAATAGGTAACAGAGGGTATACTTGTCACCGTTATAGTGGCTGTATTGGTGCAACCAGCTGAGCTAGTACCAGTTACTGTATAGGTAGTCGTCGCACTTGGTGTTACCGTTTTACTGGCTCCTGTGCCTAAACTATGAGACCAACTATAAGTACTTGCACCACTTGCTGTTAATATAGAACTACCACCGCCACATACAGTACTTAAACTCGCTGACACTGTTACTGTGGGTAATGAATTTACTGTTATACTTTTAGTTTTACTCTGCAAATCTCCACAACTGCATCGTGGGGTTACAATCAAATTTCCTAATGTAGCAACATCACTAAATTCTACCTCTATACTACTAGTTCCTTGTCCACTTATTATATTAAATCCACTACCACTATAGCTCCAAGTATACATAACACCTGTTATAGATTCTACACTATAAGTTTGCTGTGTACCTTGACATATATTATCACTACCTTCTATCGCTTGTGTCTTGAAATTAAATTTAACCTCTACATCTTCATTTACAATTAGTGTACGCAATACTGTAGGTAAGCTGCCACTATAACCTTCAAATAATATTGTATCACCTACATTATAATCTAGTGTTATTAAACTTTTTAAACTTTTATTCACTATATCTACACTTTCATAACTGGAATATTTTATATCTATTGCTCCTTCTAATGCAGACGTTGACACTAGACGCTGAGTAAACACTTCTTTGCCATTTCCTACTGTCAAAATATAAACTCCAGACTTCAATCCTTTTATATCAAATATGTGTGTACCTTGCTCTACCTCCCATTCTTTAGAGATTAGCAGTTTCATCCCTAGATCGTATATGCTTATCGTTAAATCATCTCTAGATTTTGAGAAATATTTCAAATTACATTTACCAGCCATCGGATTTGGATATACTTGTACATTATTTATGTTCATATCAAAAGATCCAATATAGTCTGGTTGTTTTAAAAGTAAAGTATCTGATCCATTTAGTTTAACTATTTCACAACTTGATAAATTGATTACTTTCACAGAGTCTAATGTGGTTGTTACCCCTTCTGCTTTGAAGGTAACTTGGTAATTCTGTGCTTTCACTTGTACATTACACATCACTAATATTGTGATAGTAATTATTAATGATTTAATAAAAAAATGTTTTTCCATACTTTTTCTTTTTTAATGGTTAATCTATTTTTTTTGCAAATTTATACCTTTTTTATAAATTGTAAAAATATATTTTTATGTTTTTTTTAATTATTTTAATATATAATTACAGAAATACAAGATGCAATCTTAAAATAATTTCGTTGAAAAATATTTTTTTTTAATTATTTAGTTAAAATTTAAATATATAGCATAATATTAATTTTATATACATGTTTGCATTAATATTATAAATGCAAATAATTACAGTTCTTTTTATATTAAACCAAAAATAATTTAAAACTATTATAAAAATTTTTTATTTTTGCTTTTTAAGTTTTATCTTTAATGAAAAATAAAAAATATAAAAACCAACTTACTATACTAGTATCTATTTTTGTATTAATATTTTTAACTGCTATAATTACTCCATTCATTGCTCCAGATAAATCATATTTTGCTAATCAACAGCATCCTGAGTTAGCATATTTGCCAATGGGATCTGAAGTAATGTTTTTAGTAAAAAAATCTGAAAAAAATGTTAGTTTTTTTAAAAAATTAATATGGGGTTATCAAGTGTACGATGAAATGATCAGTATAGATTTTTATC
>LUZL01000031.1 GCA_001603615.1 Bacteroidales bacterium Bact_20
GAGAGATTAAAATTTAATTATTTTTGGGATAGCGATTATTTTGAAATTATCACTAATCATCAAAATAAATTATAAAAATAAAGTAAATTTTCACTTAAACAATTACAATTTTTCACTACCATATTTATTTATACATAAAAAATATACAAATTATTAAAAAATTTTTCTAAAAATTTGTTTTATTAAAAAAAAATTATATAAATTTGTATAAAATTTTTGCCTATCGACTGAGACATTTACGCTTATATCAAAATTTTTAATTTATGAAACCATACATTGATATGAGCGATGAAGAGTTAGTCATAGCTTATAGACAAGGAGATCAAAAGAGTTTCCAAGAGTTATACAAAAGATATCAACGAAAAATTTTTTCATATATCTTAGTTTCAGTTAAAAATAAGGAAATCACTAATGATATTTTCCAAGAAGTATTTTTTAAAGTTATTAATACTATTAAAAGTGGAAATTATAGAGAAGAAGGTAAATTTGCTCAATGGATCATTCGTATTACTCATAATGCAGTCATAGATCATTTTAGATATCAAAATAAATATGCCGTCTCACCTGCAAGTGAAGATGATGATAATGATAAAGATTATGTTTTTGACAATATTAGTGTAAATAACTATATATCTCCAGAAGACATCTTGATAAAAAAAGAAAATAAAGTATTGGTACAGGAAGCAGTATCTACCTTATCTAAAAAACAACAAGAAGTCATTTACCTCAGATTAAATGAAGACAGATGTTTTAGAGAAATAGCAGAAGCACAAAATATTAGTATTAATACTGCTCTAGGAAGAATGCGTTATGCTATCATGAATGTAAAGAAAAAAATAGATCCATATATTTAATTTTTGGTTTTTTAAGAATTTTTTGACTTTTTTGAAATTTTTACATTAATTTTGTAATTATTATTAATAGATTATTTTCCTAAAAAAATATGAAAAAGATACTGATATTTTTACAATTATTATTCCCCATAATATTATTTGGACAATTCAATATTAATACTTCATATACACCACAACAGTTAGTAGAAGATTATTTGATTGGGCCGGGCATCACTGTATCAAATGTTACCTTTAGAGGGCAGCTATCTCAATTTGGTTTTTTTTCTAATGGCAGCTCTACAGCATTAGGTATGAACGAGGGAATAATTTTATGTACTGGTAATGCCACACAAATAAATCAAAATGGTAGTAGTTTTATGAGTACATCTATAGGTGGTAATGGAGTTCCAGAATTAGATGCTATTATCGGAAATCCTACTTATGATACTAATGATGGAGCAGTATTAGAATTTGATTTTATCCCACAGGATACTATGCTGTCATTTTATTACATTTTTGGTAGCGAAGAATATCCAGAATTTGTATGCTCGTCTTTTAATGATATTTTTGCTTTTTTGATATCAGGTATTAATCCTGCTGGTGGTATGTATGTAGACAAAAATATTGCTTTGATACCAGGCACTAACCTCCCTGTAGCTATTAATACTGTGAATTCAGGTTCTCCTGGTGGTGGTTATTCTGCATCAGGTTGTACTAGTCTATCTTATTCATCATTATATATAAATAATAATAGCTCAAGCCAAAAGCCAGTGTTTGATGGATTTACTGTACCTCTTGTAGCCGTGGCTAAAGTGATTCCCTGTCAAACATATCATATTAAGTTATGCATAGCTGATGTAAGCGATGGTGCATATGATAGTGGAGTCTTCCTTAAAAGAAATTCTTTTTTGACTAATCAGCCAGTGATAAATATTGCTAGCCCATATGCTAGTCAAGATACTATGTACGAAGGATGTGCTCCTATAGAGGTTACTATTTCTCATCCAGATCCAGTCCCTTATCCTACAAATATTTACCTTGGACTAGCTGGCACAGCTACTATTGGAGACGATTGTACTAATTTACCTTCTATTGTTACTATTCCTGCAGATTCCACGTCTGTCACTTATACATTATATGCATATTCAGATACTTTAGATGAAGGTGATGAATCTATTATTATCATGATTGGAGGTTATTGTGGAATTATTAGTTCTGATACTATTTGGATAAAAGATAATCCCTTTAAAGTTTATTTAGCTGATAGTGTTATCTGCGAAGACGCTGTACCTATAACCTTGACACCAACGGTAGTTGATGGTAAAAATCCTTTATCCTTTCTATGGAATACTGGAGAATCGCTTAGTAGCTTGTTAGTTTCTCCAGACTCTACTACTATATATTCTGTTACAGTTACAGACAGTTTAAATTGTAATGCTACTGCTGAGGCTACGATTACTGTGAATCCTCTTCCTAATGTATTTATTAGTCCTGATGATACTAGTGTCTGTGGTGGTAATAATGTAGATTTGATAGCTTACGGTGCAGATAATTATATCTGGTCTAATGGTTTTAATGGAGATACATTAACTATTTCACCTTATAATACAACTACTTATTATGTAACAGGTACTACGGATGCAGGTTGTACTAATAGTGCTCAAGCTACCATAAATATTATTCCATATCCTAATATTGTTATTTCAGCATCTCCACCAGCCATTTGTGTCGGTGAGAGTTCTAAATTAAGAGCTAATGGGGCAAATAATTTTGTTTGGAACACGGGTGATAGTACAAATCAAATTATAGTAACACCAGATAATACTACAAGCTATACCGTTACAGGTTATATACAAAGTTGCTCTCAAACAGCTAATATTACTTTAGAAGTTTATCCTACTCCAGAAGTTATCCTTACTGTCTCTGAGACTCATATTGTGCAAGGAGATGTGATAGACTTACAGGCAGAGGGTGCTATAGAGTATAGATGGTATGGCGATAATTCTATTAGTTGTCTTAATTGTGATATCATCACTGCAGCTCCTTTGTTTTCTGATGAGATCTGCGTGGTAGGTTTTAATAGTAATTGCACTGATACAGCTTGTATATATATAGAGGTAGATCCTTGTGAGCTTTATATACCTAATACCTTCACACCTATTAAAAATGACCTAAATGACACTTGGCAAATATCTACTCAATGTCAGATAGGCATTGGAGAATTGAGGATCTATGATAGGTGGGGAAAACAATTATTCTATACTACTAATTTATCTGATAGCTGGGATGGCACTTATAATGGTGAAATAGTAAAACCAGGCGTTTATACTTATTACATATTATTCTCTTATTCTCATACACCTACTATTTATTATACCTACCAAGGATCTATTATGGTTTTAGAATAATAAATATTATGTCTATTCCTTTAGCAGAACAGCTGAGACCAAAAACATGGGATGAGTTTGTGGGTCAAGAACATTTAGTAGGTAAAAATGGTGTAATACGTAAGCTATTATCTTCTAAAACATTACCTTCTATCATTCTATGGGGACCACCAGGTACTGGCAAAACTACTATCGCTGGACTGATAGCTGATGAACTAAAAGTACCTTTTTTTAAATTAAATGCTATAGATGCTGGTGTGAAAGACATCAGAAGTATCATCCAAAAGGCACAACCCTACAGTACTGCCATTTTATTTCTAGATGAGATTCATCGTTTTTCTAAATCTCAACAAGATAGTTTACTACATGCTGTGGAGAAAGGTACTTTAACTTTAATAGGGGCTACTACTGAGAATCCTTCTTTTGAAATTATCTCTCCATTATTATCGCGTTGCCAAGTTTATGTTTTAAAACCTCTAGAGATATCTGATTTAGAAAAACTCCTACAAAGAGCTATTGATTTTTATTCAGAAAAAAATATTTTTTTAGATATTAAAGAAAAAGAAGCTTTATTTACCTATAGTGGAGGAGATGCTAGGAAATTATATAATGTAGTAGAATTATTGGTAGATAGTAGTGATGGTAATACTGTTACTATAACAAATGACACTGTAGAAGAAATAGTAAAGCAAAAGTTTTTGCTATATGATAAACAGGGAGAATATCATTACGATCTGATATCGGCTTTTATCAAATCTGTGAGGAATAGCGATCCTAATGCAGCTATATATTGGATGGCACGTATGCTAGAGGGTGGTGAAGATCCCCTATTTATTGCTCGCAGAATGATTATTCTAGCTTCTGAAGATATAGGCTTAGCTAACCCTAATGGGTTACTTTTAGCTAATGCTTGCTTCGAAGCTGTTCATAAAATTGGTATGCCTGAGGCTAGAATAGTTTTAGCTGAATGTGCTGTTTATTTAGCTTCGTCTCCTAAAAGTAATGCTAGCTATATGGCTATAGAAAGAGCTACTGAATTAATCCATAAAACTGGTAACCTCCCTGTACCAATGCATCTGCGCAATGCTCCTACTCAGCTCATGCGTTCTCTCAATTATCATAAAGGTTATAAATATCCTCACGACTTTCCTAATCATTTTATTGAGCAAGAATGCTTGCCTACAGAGATATCAGGTACTACATTCTATTTCCCTGCAGATAATTCCAAAGAAAATGAATTAAAAAATTATTTGAAAAAATTATGGAAAGACAAATATAATTTTTGATATTTTTTGAAATCATTGAATTTTAATCTGCCAGTCTTCTTTTTTCTTTTTCGCCAATTCTACTATAAAAAATT
>LUZL01000032.1 GCA_001603615.1 Bacteroidales bacterium Bact_20
CCTGCAAGTGAAGATGATGATAATGATAAAGATTATGTTTTTGACAATATTAGTGTAAATAATTATATATCTCCAGAGGACATCTTGATAAAAAAAGAAAATAAAGTATTGGTAAAGGAGGCAGTATCTACTTTATCTAAAAAACAACAAGAGGTCATTTACCTCAGGTTAAATGAAGACAGATGTTTTAGAGAAATAGCAGAAGCACAAAATATTAGTATTAATACTGCTCTAGGGAGAATGCGTTATGCTATCATGAATGTTAAGAAAAAAATTGACCCATATATTTAATAATTTTTTTAATTTTCCTAAATTTTTGAAATTTTTACATTAATTTTGTACTTATTATTAATTGATTTTTTTTAAAGATTATGAAAAAGAAACTAATATTATTACAATTATTTTTACCTATAATTTTGTGGGGGCAGTTTAATATAAATACTTCATATACTCCACAGCAATTGGTAGAGGATTTTTTAATAGGACCAGGCATCACAGTATCAAATGTTACTTATAGAGGGCAGCTGCAGCAGTTTGCTTTTTTTTCTAATGGTAATTCTACAGCATTAGGTATGAACGAGGGAATAATTTTATGTACTGGCAATGCCACACAAATAAATCAAAATGGTAGTAGTTTTATGAGTACATCTCTAGGTGGCAATGGTATCCCAGAACTAAATGCTTTTATTAGTAATGTTACTCATGATGGAGCAGTATTAGAATTTGATTTTATTCCACAGGATACTATGCTGTCATTTTATTATATTTTTGGTAGTGAAGAATATCCAGAATATGTATGCACGACTTTTAATGATATTTTTGCTTTTTTAATATCAGGTATTAATCCTGCTGGTGGAATGTATGTAGATGAAAATATTGCTTTGATACCTGGTACTAACCTGCCTGTAGCTATTAATACAGTTAATTCAGGATCTCCTGGAACTTATGGTTCTGCTTCTAATTGTACTAGTCTTTCATACTCTTCATTATATGTGAATAATAATGGCTCAAACCAAAAACCAGTGTTTGATGGATTTACTGTACCACTTGCAGCCGTGGCTAAAGTGATTCCTTGCCAAACATATCATATTAAGTTATGCATAGCAGATGTAAGCGACGGTATATATGATAGTGGAGTTTTCCTTAAAAGAAATTCTTTTTTGACTAATCAGCCAGTGATAAATATTGCTAGCCCATATGCTAGTCAAGATACTATGTACGAAGGATGNNNNTGGCACAGCTACTATTGGAGACGATTGTACTAATTTACCTTCTATTGTTACTATTCCTGCAAACTCCACGTCTGTCACTTATACATTATATGCATATTCAGATACTTTAGATGAAGGTGATGAATCTATTATTATCATGATTGGAGGTTATTGTGGAATTATTAGTTCTGATACTATTTGGATAAAAGATAATCCCTTTAAAGTTTATTTATCTGATAGTGAAATATGTGAAGGCGATGTTCCTGTAACTCTGACACCAACGGTTGTGGAGGGAAGGTATCCTTTATCTTTTCTTTGGAATACAGGTGAATCTCTTAGTAGCTTGATAGTATATCCAGACACTACTACGATATATTCTGTTACAGTTACAGACAGTTTAAGTTGTAATGCTACTGCTGAGGCTATGATTACCGTTAATCCTCTTCCAAATGTATTTATTAGTCCTGATGATACTAGTGTCTGTGGTGGTAATAGTGTAGATTTGATAGCTTACGGTGCAGATAATTATATCTGGTCTAATGGTTTTAATGGAGATACATTAACTATTTCACCTTATAATACAACTACTTATTATGTAACAGGTACTACAGATGCAGGTTGTACTAATAGTGCTCAAGCTACTATAAATATTATTCCATATCCTAATATTGTTATTTCGGCTTCTCCACCAGCCATTTGTGTCGGTGAGAGTTCTAAATTAAGAGCTAGTGGGGCAAATAATTTTGTTTGGAACACTGGTGATAGTACAAATCAAATTATAGTAACACCAGATAATACTACAAGCTATACCGTTACAGGTTATATACAAAGTTGCTCTCAAACAGCTAATATTACTTTAGAGGTTTATCCTACTCCAGAAGTTATCCTTAGTGTCTCTGAGACTCATATTGTGCAAGGAGATGTGATAGACTTACAGGCAGAGGGTGCTATAGAGTATAGATGGTATGGCGATAACTCTATTAGTTGTCTTAATTGTGATATCATAACTGCTGCTCCTTTGTTTTCTGATGAGATCTGCGTGGTAGGTTTTAATAGTAATTGCACTGATACAGCTTGTGCATATATTGAGGTAGATCCTTGCGAAATTTTTATACCTAATACCTTCACACCTATTAAAAATGATCTAAATGACACTTGGCAAATATCTACTCAATGTCAGATAGGCATTGGAGAATTGAGGATCTATGATAGGTGGGGGAAACAAATATTCTATACTACTAATTTATCTGATAGCTGGGATGGCACTTATAATGGTGAAATAGTAAAACCAGGCGTTTATACTTATTACATATTATTCTCTTATTCTCATACACCTACTATTTACTATACCTACCAAGGATCTATTATGGTTTTAGAATAATAAATATTATGCCTATTCCTTTAGCAGAACAGCTG
>LUZL01000033.1 GCA_001603615.1 Bacteroidales bacterium Bact_20
GGAAATGCTAAAGTAAAAGCTTGGTTAGAAACTGCTATTGCAGAAAACTCAGTTGCTATCTATGAAGATAATTATTTAGAATCTTATGATGGTATAGACCCTAACTCAACTGAAGGATATATCGCGTTCTCTCTCTATCAAAATCAATTTCTCGATAAAAGTCTGAATTTAGCTGATAAAGTTACTAGCAGCACCTTACAAGTAGCTCCTTTTATGAATAGAGGAATAAAACAAGCTCCTTTTTTTGTTCTTTATAAAGCTACTATGCCTTCAATACTCATAGAAATGGGATTTATCACTAATCAACAAGATAGAGCATGGATCACTAATAAAGATAATCAAAAAAAATTAGCTAATAATATTGCTAACGCTATTGCAGATTATATAATAAATATAGATAATTACCCACTCGTAGAGAAAACAATTGCTGCAGATATAGACACAACTATTACAGTTACAAGCGAATTAGTTTATTATATTCAATTTTTATCAAGCACAGAAAAACTTACAAATAATCATAAAGTATATAAAGATTTTCCATCTGATTCTATTTCTTATTATTTTTTTAATAATGCATACAGATATATATATGGTCATTTTACTAATTTTAATCAAGCACGAGACAACTTAAATTATGTAAAACAAAAAGGATATAAAGATGCCTTCATCGTTAAATTTAAAGATGGGAAAAGGGTTTTTTAGAAATATTATTTCATTTTAACATCCTTTTATTATTACTAATATTGTCATTTATCAAATATTATTACTATATTTCAAATTAACCATCATATTTTTTCAATAATTTATGAATACCTCATTTATATTATTAAAATAAATAATAAAATTATTTAACGTTAGTATTTATCTATTATATTTACATAATTTACAATTTTATTTAAATATATTTGCTATATATCAAAATTATATATTAATTTTGCAAATAATTAATATATAATATAAATAATATGCATATGAGAAAGCAAATATTTTTATTTTTAATATTAGTAATCTTGATATTTACTAATATAAATGCACAAAATGTAGGTATTAGTAATAGCTTATTTACACCTGATGCTTCTGCGGGGTTAGATGTCAATTTTACAGATAAAGGTTTATTAATACCAAGAGTATCGCTCTCAAGTACAAATAATGCATCTCCGATTACTTCACCAGCTACTGGATTATTAGTATATAATACAGCTACAGTAAGTGACGTAACGCCTGGATTTTATTATTGGAATGGTAGCAGTTGGGTTAGATTTGCTACAGGAAACATCTCAAGTGGATTAAATTGCACATCTTCAAATTATCTTATTAAATCTGATGGTACTAGCGGTATATGCACAGATATCATAGAAAACAATAATAGAAATATAGGAATAGGTGTGACGCCAAATGATGATTACAAATTATATGTATATAGACCTAACACTAGTTATGGTGCTAACAAAACTGGTATTTATAGCTATCGATATGGGGTAAGTGGTAGTACTAATGGTGGTACTTCTTGGTCTAATACTGGCATAGATGCTGCTATCAAAGGTTATTCTTATTGGGGAAATGAATACACTGCTGCTATTGCTGGATATAGTTATTTAGATTACGTTAATAGTGTAGGAGTCATAGGTTCTAATACTAGTGGTACTGTGAGAGGCGAGTTAGCTACCCGTTCATATACTTATGATGGATCTACTACTGAAGCACTCTATTCGTTAAAATTAACAGGAGATTTTTATAATCAAGAAATTAGTTATGGACAATCCTCTACTCCCTATTTTACTGGTACATCACTGCGAACAGTTACTATTACTACACACGGTACTGGAACAGATAAAAGTATAGTATGGATACATGGTGAATGTGATTATTTTAAAACAGATGATGATTCATATGTTTGCTTCTACATTTATAGAGATGGCACATTACTATGCGAGATTAGCGAAATATCATTTATAGATGAAGACAAAACGGTACACATCCAATGGATGGATGAGCCACCGGCCGGCGATCATACCTATGAGCTTAGAGTTTATTATCCTAATGGAGGTATTAGCTACTACGGTCATCAGCTTCACGTTGTTGAATTAAAAAGATAAAAAAATATGAAAAAGTTATTTTTATTAAATGTAATTTTGTTTTTGAGCATTTTTTTATGTGGACAAAATTCAATTAATGATGATGCTAAAGCTAGAATCAGCACCTATCTGAAAATTAATCCACAAATATTAAATGTACAAGTAAGTTCATTAGAAGCTAAATCTATTGTTGATATTATAGTTTACTCTTATGAAAATTTTCTTGTAATTCCCGAGCTACCTCTAAACAATATTACTGATGCTAATGAAAAATCAGAAATAAATCTTTTAGTAAAAAGATTAGAAAATTTAACTAATAATCCTCCTAGTTGGCAAGAAATATTATCATTACAGTTAAAGAAAAAATCTACACCTCCTACTCCACCAGTATATGCTGGTGATGATAAAGCTGCTCAATATTACAACACCAAGTCTAGCAATTTTAATAAAAAATCTTCCCAAGCTAAAGCTGTTCCAATAGAAATAGAAACTTCTAAAAGTGAGCCAACTCCATTGCCTGATAAAACAAAGGAATAAATTTTTAATAACCTTATTCTTTTGTTTTGCCTTGATTTAATTTAAAAAAAGATATTTAGTTTCATAAAATAACAATTAGATTAAAATACTTAAGTATTTTACTTTTTGTTAATTTTCCAATAATATTTTTAAAATTTCAATTTAATAAAAGATTTGTAATAAAATTTTTTTGTTAGAAAAAAAATTATTACTTTTGCAAACCAAA
>LUZL01000034.1 GCA_001603615.1 Bacteroidales bacterium Bact_20
AAAAAAGCTATTAAAGAATTCTTACCAATGCAACCTGGCGATGTACCATACACAGAAGCAGACGTTTCTGATCTAGTAAGAGATTTTGGTTATAAACCAACTACTAAAGTGCAAGATGGCATTAAAGAATTTATTAAATGGTATAAACAATTTTATATGATAGACTAGTGAAACATTTTATCTATTACTTATAATCATCTACTTGAATTCAAAAAATTAATTAAAATAATCTAATCTAAAACATTGTAGTATTAAAAAAATTTTGTATATTTGTATAATATGAATAATTTATTTGGACTAAGTGAAACAGAAAGTAAACATCTAGTAAATAGATATAGATATTTATTGCGAACACTGCGAGAAAATACTAGTAAAGAAGACAGAGCTCTCATTAGAAAAGCTTTTAACCTAGCTAGCGAAGCTCATAAAGGAATGCGAAGATATAGTGGAGATCCGTATATTTATCATCCACTAGAAGTAGCTATTATCTGTTCTGAAGAGATAGGACTGGGCACTACATCTATTGTAAGTGCATTATTACATGACGTAGTAGAAGATACAGATTATACATTAGATGATATTAGAAATCATTTTGGCGATAAAATAGCTTCTATAGTTAATGGATTAACAAAAATATCTGATTTTATGGAAATGGCTGAATCTAATAATACTTCTGCTCAAGCCGAGAATTTTAGGAAAATTCTAATAACTATGGCCGATGATGTTAGAGTAATATTGATAAAACTAGCCGATAGACTTCATAATATGCGCACTCTACAGTCTATGACTCCCGAAAAGCAACAACGTATAGCTGCTGAGACCTCTATTTTATTTGCTCCCCTAGCACATAGATTAGGATTATATAATATCAAAAGTGAATTAGAAGACTTAGCTTTAAAATATAATAATCCGGAAACTTATAATGAAATTAGCTCTAAAATAGCGGAAACTGCTTCTGAACGTGATGCTTTTATCAAAGAATTTTTGAAACCTATCATAGAGAAATTAAATCAAACAGACTTAAAATACAAAATCACCTGGCGTACTAAAGCTATATCTTCCATTTATCGCAAAATGATTGAAAAACAATTAGATTTTGAAGATATTTATGATATTTTTGCTATTAGAATAATTTTAGATAGTACTCCAGAAAATGAAAAGGGAGATTGCTGGAGAGTGTATAGTATTATCACAGATGTATATACTATGAATCCAGAACGTTTAAGAGATTGGATTTCTGTACCCAAGGCTAATGGATATGAATCCTTGCATGTTACACTTATGAGTGATAAAGGTCGTTGGGTTGAAGTACAGATAAGATCTGAACGTATGGACGAAATTGCCGAAAAAGGGTATGCTGCACATTGGAAATATAAAGAACATAATGGTAAAACTAGCACATTGGATGAATGGCTAAACTCTATACGCAATATACTAGAAAATCCTAACGAAAATGCTTTAGAATTTTTAGATGATCTTAGATTTGCTTTATTTACAGATGAAATACCAGTTTTTACTCCTAAAGGTAAGCTATTACTATTACCTAAAGGATCTACTGTAGTAGATTTCGCTTATGCTATTCATACAGATTTAGGTGATCATTTCATAGGAGCTAAAGTAAATCATAAACTTGTACCAGCAAATACTATACTCAAAAGTGGTGACCAAGTAGATATATTGACAAGTGAAACTAGTCGTCCTAGTGCTGAATGGCTTAAATTCGTAAAGACTACTAAAGCACATAATGCCATTAAAACTGCTCTCCATAAAGAAGAATTAGCAATGGTAGACTATGGTCAAGAAATTATTGAGAGAATGTTTACTCAGCTAAAAGAGAATTATAATGAACACTTGATACAAAAATTTGCAAAGCATTTGGGCTATGAGAATAATAAACAATTATATTTAGCTGCTGCCAAAGGTCTATTGGATGTCAAAAAATTAAAACAATTTTTACAATCTCAACATACATCTACTTTTTCTAGACTTTTCAAACATTCATCAACAAATAAAAATACAGCTGACAATAGCCAATATATAGAAATAGCTACTGATGACAATATAAATGCGATGGATACCAACGAGCCTATAAAATATGTTATGAGCGAATGCTGCGATCCTATCATAGGAGATAATCTCATAGGCTTTTTCAGCAATCCACATACACTAGAAATACATAGAACCAATTGTACTAAATTTCAAGAAAAAGCAGCTGTATTTGGCAATAGGGTAACAAAAGTAAAATGGGAAGAAAATAGACCATTAGAATTCAAAACTAGCATAGGATTAGAAGGTAGAGATAGAAAAGGCATTGTAAAAGATATCAGTAGGCTGATATCTGAAGAAATGAATTCTAATATTAGATATTTTTTCCTAGAAGTTACCGAAGGTACTTTCTCTGGTGAAATAAAATTATATGTAAATAATATAGAACATTTAAAACAATTAATAGAAAAAATCAAAACTATAGATGGTGTAAATAAAGTATATAGAAAAGAATAGTAATGTTTTTT
>LUZL01000035.1 GCA_001603615.1 Bacteroidales bacterium Bact_20
AATTAATTAATTTGGTAAAAAAAATATAATTTTGCAAATAAAAAATGATACAAATTAAAATAAAAAATATATCTAGTCATCCTCTTCCTGACTATGCTACTGAATACAGTTCTGGAATGGATATATGCGCATTTATAGATCAAGATATAGTTATTCAACCAATGCAGAGAGTTCTGGTGCCTACAGGATTATTTATAGAACTACCACCTAGCTATGAAGCACAAATAAGACCTAGGTCTGGGTTAGCTATAAAAAATGGAATAACTGTTCTAAATACTCCAGGGACTATAGATGCTGACTATAGAGGAGAGATCAAAGTAATATTAATTAATTTAAGTGAATCAGAATATATAATACATGATGGAGATAGAATAGCTCAAATGGTTATACAAAAAGTTGATAGAGCTATATGGAATGAAGTAGAACAAATAAGTGATACTGAACGAGGAGATGGGGGATTTGGACATACAGGAAAATAATAATTAAAAAAATAATATTATGAAAATAGTAATACCAATGGCTGGTATGGGAAAAAGAATGAGGCCACATACACTTACTACTCCTAAGCCATTGATACCTTTGGCAGGTAAACCAATAGTAGAGCGCATTGTCAATATTTTAATAGAATCAGTTGATACTAAAATAGATGAAATAGCTTTCGTTATTGGCGATTTCTCTGAGGATGTTAAGCTGCAAATAAAAAATTTAGGACAAAAACTTGGTATTAATACTACTATATATCATCAAAATAATCCACTAGGTACTGCCCATGCAGTGCTATGTGCTGAACCTTCTCTAAAAGATGAGGTAATAATAGCTTTTGCTGACACATTGTTTTTTTCTAAATTTAATTTAAAAAATATTAATGCTGATGGAATCATTTGGACTTGTGAAGTTCCAAATCCATCTGAATATGGTGTAGTCAAATTAGATGATGATGGATATATTTCTGATTTTTACGAAAAACCAAATACTTATGTGAGTAATCAAGCCATTATAGGTTTATATTATTTTAGAAATGCTGATATACTAAAAAAATCTTTACTTAAATTATTAGAAAACGATCAAAAGGTAAACGGTGAATATCAATTGACAGATGCCTTACAATATATGATAGAGAATGGATATAAAATTAAAATTCAAAATGTAGATGAATGGTTAGACTGTGGTAATAAAAATGCTACTTTGTATGCACATAAAAGGATTCTGGAACGATACCCAAGCGAAAGTGTAATTTCTGAAAAAGTGAAATGTAAAGATGGCATCATAATTCCTCCTTGTTATATAGAAGATGACGTGTATATAGAGAATTCTATTGTAGGTCCTTTTGTAAGTGTCAGTAATAATTCTACTATTTCACATTCTATCATTACTAACTCTATTATCCAAGATCACGTTAAACTATCTAATGTAAATATAGATAATTCTATGATAGGGAAATATGTAGACTATAACGATTCATATGACGAATTAAATATAGGGGATTTTTCTGAAATTAATAGATAATTTTTTATCTAAAAGATAAGTAAATAATAGAAGTTTTTTAAATAAAAATTACACATTTATAATAAATGCTTTTGCGTTTAGATAGTAAAATTTTGAATATAAATCAAAATGGCAATAAAATGCTTAAAGAGAAATGAGAGGAAGGATATCTTGAAAGGTGATAGGATATTTTAATAAATAAAATCTCCTATCACCTACCCTAATTACATTCTTTACACTTGTCTAAGCTTCATTATTATTATTTAAAATTCACTATTTCTTATAATCAATTTGGTTTTAATTCAATATTTGTGATATTTTTTTGCTATCATAATTGCATATAGTAATTATAAAAAATTCTCTGTAATGTTAATTAATTTTATGATTTTATGATTTTGAAAATCAGATTTAGGCTGTTTATTTAAGCACATTTTATTTAAGCCTATGACTTTAATAGTAATAAAATCATTACTTTGTTTAAGTATTTTTTTATAAAATGAAAATGCATTATATTTATCTGCAACAATAAAAAAATATATAATAAGATAATCAAAAAACTAAAATCTATAGTTACTATTAGAATTAATAATAAAATTATTTCCCTATTTCATTATGTTAATTTATTAATGAATTTTTATTACTTAATATCAGTAATATTAACGTAATTTAGTGCTTTGTATATTTCATTTCTATTTGGGATTAATTTATCGTAATGAGTTTGAAAACCCTTCAATCTTTGTAGCTCTATAGGGAATTCATCATATGGATAGACAGTGCCCTGTGGATTTTCTAATATCAAGACTTTGTCTAGCTCTCTTTCTACAAAAGTCAAAATCGTTTGATTACCTGTAGAATAATTGACACCGATGATTTTTTGTTCATCATCTACTAAATAATATGCTAGTTCAGTCTGTCTAAACATAATTAGAGAATCTATTTCATTATTTTTGAATTTTATAGTTACAGTTATTCCTTTAATTTGATTATATAAAGTATCTATAAATGGTTCTATGATAAAAGCATTTTCGAAACCAATCATTTTATCAATATTTTCATTTTTCAAATATAAAATCATTGTATCCGAAGTCATTTGAGTGCTATCAAACCAAAAAATCGGCAATTTATATAGTGTAAAAATAGAGTCTAATTGGTTAAATACTAACGAATCGCAAACTGCTTGTAAATCGTTTTGAAAAATGCGGACATTTTTATTAAAAACAAACTCTCTACCTCTCAAGCTATCTGTTATAGTAATTAGCGTATCACCGATGATAGTCAGAGTGTCATTTTCACTATAAAAATCTATTATCGCTGGTTTATATGATAAGATGGAGCTATCATTTTGTGATAATTTAATGTAAGGACTTGAAATTTTCAGATCATTAATAGTATCTAGCATAATAGCTCTACTGCGAGCAATTGTTATACTACTTTGTCTATTAAACTGTACTGTATCAGCTTCTATATAATAAGATTGATAATAAATAATCGGATGATTAGTTAAGAAAAAAGTATCTGTTTTCATATCATAAATGCCAGCATCACAATAAATTATCATATTAGTATCTGTGATAGTCGTATTATCAAAAAAATATACAAATTCATATCTAGAATTATATTTTATTGAGTCGCTTAATATTTTATAATCAGTAGCTACTATTTCTACATTTTTAGCAAAAGATAAATCACCACTGTCCCCGTAATAATATCCTTTTTTACTAGTAATAGTCTGATATGGATCAGTAATAGTTCCATAATTCAGATAATAAGCAATATTTTTTGTGATGTTATAATCCAATTCATTAGTTTTCAGAATATAATAACCATCTGTAAGTGTAACATCTTTTTTAGATTTTGCTATTTTAGTATCTCCATTATAATCAATGTATTTAGAAGTCAGTGTTATTTGGTTTTTTCCTATTAATGTTACATTGCCAAAAGCCTCTACTCTATTTTCTTTAGTATATAAAAAAGCACTATCGCAATATAGATAATTGCCATCATGATTAAATGAGACATTACCAACTAGTATTTGTATATCGCTTCGTATCTGAGAATATTTTAATATGTCAGCATGATCTAGTTGAATTTTTATCTGACAGAATAAATTATTAGTTAAAAAAAGTAAAAATATTGCTATAACAGTATAGAAGCGAGGCACAATTATTTTATTTTCTCTTGATTAATAAAATTACCTTTAAAGTCAAAAGTTAATTTTACTCTATCTGGCCATCCTTCTTTTTTGAGATAAATATTATATAGATATTGACCATTTTCTTCTACCATCATAGATTCTTTTATTAGCCAACCAGCATAATAATCATTAATATATTTAATAATGCCACTAGGTAAACTTTTAGGAGAAACAGTTTTTCCAGAATAAATTTCTGTTTCGTCTATTATATTATCTGCATTTTCTAGATAATTTTGAGTATAAGAGAGAGAAGCAGCTTTTTTTTGTAATTCTAAGAAGTCATACCTATTTACTGCATCTGCTAGCACTTCTTTTTCTAATCTGTATGACAGTGAAAAATAAAGTTGATGATAAACCATAGGATCATTTATCCAGTCTTGAGAATAAATTTTCACTAATAAATATTTTTGTTTAGTGTTAGTAGCTACATTTTCTATAGATTGTATAATATAACCAGGGTAGTTATCATTAATAAATTTTGCCATCATTGGGTTTATATTTTTAGAATCTTGATAGATAGTAGTTTGCAGCCAATTACCTTTTTCATCAAATTCCATAGCACATCTATTACCACGAACAGTATTCAAATATGTTACGATGTAGTGATTATTTAAAGTATCCCATTTTATTTCGTCTACGCGTTTTTCTTTCTTTTTGAAATAATCTACAGCTGCTTTAGGTACTATAGTTTCAGGTATACCTGCATTAAGGTCTGTTTTTTTACTTTTTTTATTCTTTGTTTCTTGATTTTCTATATTTTCTTTTTCTATATTTTTTATTGTTTGAGAAATTTGCTTACCAAAGAAATCGTATTCTAATTCAACTAAGCTGCTACCGGTTTCATCTATTAGTTCTATAATGTAATAATCATTATTAAGTTTATCTTTTGCCCAATATAGTTTACTAATCCTAAATCCACGATAGCTGAGAGAGAGATTATCTTTGATGTTAGGAGGCAGATAATCAGTTCGTATAGAAATCTTCTTAGTGTAGTTTTGATTATCCCCTTTATCTTTTGTCATTGATAGATGATCACTTGTTAAAATATTACCCGATTTATCAAATTTTAAAATTTCATCTGTTTGATTTTTAGACAAAATAACTTTATAACCAGGCAAAACATCAGATTGTACCATATAGGCTCCTTTAATAGTAGCTTCTGGGTAATTTTTATTTATATATTCTTGAGTAATGCGAGGTAGATCTGTATAATTAATTTTAGACTCCGTTCTAATCCATTTACCTGCATAGGACATCACGTAAATAGTTTGAGTATTTTGATAGTCAAATCTGGCTTCATATTCATCACCTATTTTATACCATTTTACATCATCAGGATTTAGAGTAGAAAATTTGCGAAAAAAATCTGTTCTTAAATATTGAGGTATTTCCTCAGGATTTATTTGCACTTGTCCTAGTGTAGGAATGATAGATAACAATATTATTGACACTATAAATATCAACTTTTTCATATGTTTATTTTTTTTAAAATTTGCTCTCTTGACGGGCCAATAGAAATCATGGTTATAGATACAGAAGTTGATTTTTCTATAAAATCAATAAATTTTTTCAAATTTTCTGGTAGATTGTAGTAATTATTAATTGAGGAAGTATCCATCTGCCATCCTGGGAACTCTATTAGCTTAATCTCACTATTATCAAAGGGATTTTGCTCATTTATATGCTCAGCTACAAATATTTTATCAAAACTATCTAAAACATCTACTTTCATCAAAACTAAATCTGTAATACCGTTCAAATTAATAGCATATTTTAGTAAGCTGAGATCTAGCCATCCACAACGCCTAGGTCTACCTGTAGTACTACCAAATTCATTACCACGATTTTGTAATTCTTTACTAATATCATCATGAAGCTCTGAAGGGAATGGACCATTACCTACTCTAGTGCAATATGCTTTAGTAACACCATAAACCTTATTAATGCTGTTGTGCGGTATGCCAAGACCAGTACATACGCCACCAATGGTCGTATTGGATGATGTTACAAATGGATATGTACCGTGATCTATATCTAATAAGCTACCTTGTGCACCTTCTGCTAATATTTTTTTATTTTCACTAAGTGCTCTATGTAATATATTTTCTACGCTAACAAGTTTAAATTCTTTCATCAGCGCTAGTGCTCCTAGCCATTGATCTTCATATTCTCTAAATCTTAAACCTTCTATTTCTATTTCATTAATATCTATACCTGTATATTTGATATAATTTATATGAAAATCATTTAATTCTTTATATAGTTTTTCAAAATCTTTCAAAAGACTAAAGCCTATAGGTAACCCTCTGCGAGCTACCTTGTCAGTATAGGCTGGTCCTATACCTCGTAGGGTAGATCCTATTTTATCATCACCTTTTTGCTTTTCATAAATATAATCTAAAACTCTATGTATAGGCAAAATGAGATGTGCTGAGCTAGAAATATATAAATTATTTTTAGGATTTAAATTAATAGCTTTTAATTCATTAATCTCATTAATAAATGTAACTGGATCTATTACAACGCCATTACCTATAATATTCAAAATATTTTCATGAAAAATACCACTAGGTATTGTATGTAGAATATGCTTTTTACCATCAAAAATTATAGTGTGACCAGCGTTTGGCCCACCTTGAAATCTACAAACAATGTCATAATTTGGTGATAAAATATCAACTATTTTACCTTTGCCTTCATCACCCCATTGTATACCTAAAACTACATCTACTGACATATTTATATTTATTTTGCTAAATTACAAAATTTTTTGTAATTATCATATTAGATATTTTTTTAGGAAAATATTCATATTAATTATTTATTTCATTTATTAAATTGAAATATTTAAATAAATTATATATTAAATTTAAAATTAGTACATATAAATATTGATTTATTAAAGCTTAATCAATGAAAAACTATAATTTTTTATTATTAAACTAAAATGACTTTTTAGATATTTATTATTCTTAACTAGTCGTAAGCATTTTAATAATAAATATTTAATTAACTTTGCAGAAAAATATTATGTATTACGAAGAATTAATCCCATTGCAAGATTTTATTGAAAAAGAAAGAAATGATTTCTCTATAGATGATATAGTGAAATATGCTAAAGAATTTGATGTAAATCATTTAAATTTTCATTATATAGCCGAGGATGGTAGAGTGAAAACGCTTAATTTCATAATACAAAGTGAGAAACATTTGAGAGAGATTTTATCTGCTGGTGAACGAGTAGATGGATCTAGTTTATTTAAATATTTAGAGTCTGGTTCTAGTGATTTATATGTAATACCAAAAATAAAATCAGTTTTTCTAAATCCTTTTCAGCAAGAGCCTACTTTAGGTTTTTTCTGTAAATATTTTGATAAAAATGGCGCTCCTACACCTTTTTCTCCTGAGAATATATTAATAAATGCTGAGAAGTCTCTAGAGCAAGCCACTGGAATAGAGATGCATGGCATGGGCGAGCTCGAATACTATGTTATTTATCCTAAGGAATCTTTATATTTAGCAACAGATCAAAGAGGTTATCACGAGTCTATGCCATTCGTGAAATATGAAGATCTACGTATAGAAGCCCTTAATTGTTTGAAAGTTATGGGAGCATCTATTAAATATGCACATAGCGAGGTTGGTAATTTCACTGATGATAAATATTGCTATGAACAAAATGAAATCGAATTCTTACCAGTTCCATTAGATGATGCCGCTATAAATCTAATAACTGCTAAATGGGTATTGAGAGTTTTAGGCTATAAATATGGAGTACAAGTGAGTTTCGCTCCTAAAATTACTGTTGGAAAAGCCGGCAGTGGTATGCATATACACATGAAACTGCTCAAAGATGGGAAAAATGTTGTTATTAATGAAAATGGTGAAGTAAGTGATATTAGCAAAAAAGCTATCGCCGGTATTATGGAGCTAGCCCCTTCATTAACAGCTTTTGGTAATTGTGTCCCTACAAGTTATCTGCGTCTAGAACCTAATCAAGAAGCTCCTACCAAAATTTGCTGGGGAGAGCGTAATAGAAGTGCACTAGTAAGAGTACCACTAGGCTGGAGCAAAAATGCTGTAGATATGTTTAAAATAGCTAATGAAGGCTTAGAACCTTCTAAAGTTAATGTTTCTCAAAAACCAACTTTCGAATTCCGTGTTCCTGACGGCTCTGCAGATATTTATTTGCTTATTTCTGCATTAGCAGTGGCTGTCAGAGAAGGACTTAATAATCCTAATGCCCTGCAAATAGCTGATAAATACAAAATAGAAGGAAATATCTTTAAAGAAGAACTAAAAGATATCGCTGATAAATTGCCCAATTTACCTACTTCTTGTATAGAATCTAGTAGAAAATTAAAAGAACAAAAAGATTTTTATACTAAAAATGATGTTTTCCCCTCAGAAGTTATTGACTATCAAATAAAAAAATTACAAGCTTTCAATGATGAAAATCTTAGTCATAAAATTCAAACTACTTTAGAGCCCGAAAAGACTAAAATTATTAAAGATTTAGTAAATAAATTTATTGATTGCTAATTAATTTTTTAAATAGACATAAAAGAGAATAATTTTTATAAGGTATTAGATTGGATATGTTAGAAGAAAAAAATAAAGGAGCGATTATATAAGTTTTGGTAAAAACTAGAAACTGTAAGAAACTGGAAGCGAAGATACCAATAAAATATTTTTATATAATGTGAGTTCATCATATATATGAAGATAATAAGAATGAATTGGCAGGTTATGAATATAACATTTTTATCAAAAAAAATACTTTTTAAAGTGAGCTCATTTATTAAATATTAAATTGACGGATATAAAAATAATCAGATTTGTAATGTATTTTTTTAATAAGTTTATCATGCAATAAAGTATCTAAAATGCTTGGATTTGCTTTGTCTTTTGCTATCAGGTTCATTATGGTGTCTCCCCTAAATTAATATCTAAAATCTAAGGTTGATTCTACATTAGCTACAAAAGTCAAGTAATCGGATTTATCGGACTCTTGTAATACTTTAATATGTTTTTGTACTTCTTTAAAAAATCACATCTTATTCGTAAAATTGTTTAGGGGTTTTACTATATTTTTTAGTAACTCAAACCTGACAATAAACGCGGGAAAAAGAACATACTTTCCTTGAAGGAATATTATTTATTCCTAAACTTTTTCCTAGACGGCGAGATGGAATGGGTCCAAAGCTTATCTTATATTTTTTATTAATTTTTGTTGTTGTTAAAACAATAATTTTTGACCTGTTTTTACCTGATTTACATTAAATTCATTATAAAATACCGACAGTGCCGGTAATTCAGTACAATGTGAGGGGAATAAACGTTCTACTCTAATTTGCTTAAAATATTCAATGGTATTTTGCAATTGAGCATTTCTGTTTTTTAAATGAAGACCACCAATAATTGCTTTTACATTCTTAATGCCACTTACCTTTTTGGCATATTCCGTTATATTGCAAATTCCCGCATGAGCACAACCCGAAATGATTATCAATTCATTATTCTGAATAATTACCATTGCAGAATCGTCGGGCACAAAATCATCATTTCCCTGAGCATCAATAAAAGATGTACTTTTAGACTCAAATGTATTCTCACGTGGAATTTCTCCAAGGAAAATTATATTTTGTGTAATATAATAAGGCGATTCAGACTCTACGAGATGATACTTAGCTTCTATTTCTTCCTTACTCATAGAAAGTCCAATGTTTTCACTACTTCCTTTTCTGTATCTCTTAATAAATGATTTAGGGTGTGTTATCAATTTCTTATTATTTAAAAATTTTAAACCATTCCCGTGATCCCAGTGTCCGTGACTTAACAAAATGGTATCAACTATTTCTGGTAGGCTTATTCCCAATAAAATGCTGTTAACAAGAAAAACAGAACTATGACCTGTATCAAATAATATATTTTTCCCATCATGCTCTATAAGGTATGATAAACCGTGCTCAGCTAATAATTTTCCACCTGCAGCATTTTCAGTTAAAACAGTTAATTTCATACGCTGTTATATTTTAGTTTATCATAATTGCTTTAACAGGATAGGTATCAATACAAGGAAGGCATTTTGTAAAATACTCTTTATTGATTTTTGCTTTCTTATTTTTAATAATTATGGCACCATATAGGCATGCATTCATAAACGCACTACATCCGCCATATAATTCAACATTTATAATAGGAAATGAGACTTCTTTTAAATTACTATTTTCAACTTTCTTTAAAAATTTATTACCAGAATTATCTTGTCTTGTTAAAGGTATTTTATATGTAGGACAAATTATAGCAAAACAAGGCACTCCTCTTTGATGTGAAGCACTATACCCACATTGAGAATAAATACATTTTCCTTCCGTGTCTTTCATAAATTTATTTTCGCATTGTTTTTGGTTCTTCGTTTTTCTATTTCCGAACATATTATTTACTTTTTATTTCAAACACATTAGAATTTGCATCGCTTATAAAATAAGTTTCTGAATTTTCTTTTATTCGTGTAAAAACTCTATACCCTTTCTTATTAGCTTCTTCCGCTATTTTTTGTGCATTTTTTGTGCAAATACCTATATGTGCAAATGTTGGTTTTATAAAATCATTATTAATAAATAATTCTAATTCTACTCCTTCACAATTCCCATATAAGATTTTTACATTTTGGGAAATTTTAAAAATATCATTAGCTTCTTTTTCTGATAATATAAATGTTCTTAATATTTTAAAATGAAGAATGTCTTCATAAAAAGATTTTACGTCTTTTTCCAATACCTGTAATCCTAAATGTTTAAATATCATATTTTGTCTAGTAATCGATACCTTTTCTTGCTTGTATTCCATTGTTAAAATAATGTTTAATTTCTTTCATTTCTGTTACTAAATCGGATATTTCGATTAATTCCTCAGGTGCATATCTACCGGTAAGAACTATTTCTATGTTTTCCGGATGATTTTTTAATACATTCTTTAAATCATCTAAAGAAATTAATTGATAATAAAGAGCAATGCAAATCTCATCTAACACTATTACATCATACAAATGGCTTTCTATGGCTTTTTTAACTTCATTCAGTCCTTTTTGTGCCGCCAAAATATCTTTTTCAGTAGGTTGATTAATAATAAAACAATCTAAACCATATTGATTGATGACAATTTCGGGAAAACGCTTCAATGCATCCAATTCTGAATAGTGGATTCCTTTTACAAATTGGGCGATAAACACTTTTTTGCCGGCACCCACTGCTCTGATTGCTAATCCTAAAGCAGCTGTTGTTTTGCCTTTACCGTTTCCGGTATATAAATGAATATATCCTTTATAATTATCCATTTGTTATTAACGTATATGCATTTTTAATAAGATGAGAAATTTCACTACTCGGGTTCAGTTCTATGATACTTTTACAATGTACCATCGCTTCAACAACTTTTGCATCGAATGGGATTTTGGCAGCAACTTTTATGTTGATACTGCTGCAGTATTTTTCAATCTGATACGCCTTTTCAACATTAAGGTCGTATTTGTTGATGATTACCCATGTTTTAAGATTAAATTTTGAAGTGATTTCAATAGTTCTTTTTAAATCGTGTAACCCCGAAATGGTAGGTTCTGTAATAATCACGACATGATTCACTCCTGTGATGGTTGATATAACAGGACAACCAATACCGGGAGGCCCATCAATAATAATGGTATTAAGATTATTTTCTTTAGAAACTTTCTTTGCTTTATCTCTTATGATGTTGACTAATTTTCCTGAATTTTCTTCACCGGGAGCCAAGCGTCCATATACCATTTTTCCGTTTCGAAAAGTCCCGGAGTACATGCGGCTCTTATCACTATCAACCATAGTAATGGCTTTTGTCGGACAAATGCGGGAACATAGTTTACAGCCATCGCAAGATATTTCTGAAATCTCCACTTTGTTATTTATAAACGAAATTGCATTAAAACGACAATAATCAACACACAAACCACAATTCGTACAGAGAGAATAATAAATTACCGCTTTTTGACTGCCAATATAAACCTGTTCTTCTTCGTGAGTTGGATTAAAAAGAATGTACATATTAGCTGCATCAACATCACAATCTGCCAACACTACTTT
Organism: Bacteroidales bacterium Bact_20; assembly: GCA_001603615.1. Taxonomy (GTDB): domain Bacteria; phylum Bacteroidota; class Bacteroidia; order Bacteroidales; family DTU049; genus DTU049. The sequence continues at coordinate 11,797 of LUZL01000035.1, forward strand.
TTCAGACAGAGTAGCAAATGCAGCGCTGATACTACTCTTACCCGTTCCACCTTTACCGCTAATTACTGCTATTTCCATATTTTTCAACTATTAGATTAAACATTGATATAAATTGTGCTTTCAATTCGGGCTGGAATTCACTTAACAATTCTCCTTTTGAATAATGCGAAGCAATTGTTTTATCAAAAGGAATTTCCATCAAAAGTGGTATATTTTCTTGATTCAAATATTCATAAACTGTATTATCACCCAAACCGGCACGATTAATAATTACTCCATAAGTTTTATTCATAGTTTTTAAAGTTTCTACTGATTGTTTTAAATCGCTCAATCCAAAAGGAGTTGGTTCGGTAATCAATATAACATAATCGGCTCTGACAACTGTATGAATAAACGGACATGATGTACCTGGTGGCGAATCTAAAATAATAATTCCATCATTACCCGCCTCCTTAATGGCTGCTTTTATAACAAATACCGGCGAAAACACACCTATCTTCATTCTTGCTTCAATAATAGATGTGTGTTCTGTTATTAAAAAACGAGTTACTGTTCCCAATGAAACATCTTTTTCGCTGATTGCATTAAATTTGCATACTACTGTGCATGCTCCGCAACCGTGACATAAATCTTCAATCACTTTAATTATTTTTGCCGGAGGTAAAATAAAAATTGCGTTGTAATTGCAGTAATCATAGCATTTTCCACAGAAAGTGCATTTGTTATCATCTATAACAGGTACTTTTTGGGTTACTTCAAAAGATTTTCTTTTTTCTCCGTTAAAGAACATCAAATCGTTAGGTTCTTCGGCGTCGCAATCAACCAATGTAGCATTGATATTCTGTTGTTGAAGCACATAAAACAGATTGGTGGAAATTAAAGTTTTCCCAGTTCCTCCTTTGCCGCTGGCTATAGCTATTTTTATTTTAGCAGATTTAATCATATTTCAATCAAATTTATACATCTGCAATGGTTGGCGATATAGCTTCTTGCCAAAACTTAATTTGCCAGGTTTTAAGTTTATTATGAAGCAAAAAATATTTTTGTGGAATTGAATGCGTTCCAATTCCACAAAATATTTTGGATTAATGCTGACATTTTCCGTGTTCATGATTTTCATCGTGATGGCAATAATTTGCACTAAGATTTAATTTATTACCTAAAAAGTCAGTTACAAGTTCTTTGGCTGTTTTAACTGGTGCACCTACAAAAACATCAATGTTTTGCTGGTTAAAAAGCATAATTGCCTGCTGTCCCATGCCTCCGGCAATTACATCAGTAACTCCAAATTGTGCAATCCATTTTGGATATAAACCCGGCACATGCTCTGGTGGCACAAGTTCTTTAATTTCTGTAATTAAATTATTTTCAACATTCACAATAGCAAATGTTTGACAATGCCCAAAATGAGCACATAATACTCCGTTTTCTAACGGAATAGCAATAATTTTTTTCATTTTTACTCTTTATTTTTATATTGTTCAATTGTTTTTTTAAAGTTAAAACTGCTAACCGTGCACAATGAACTTTTTGTTTTGGCATTGTACCTAGATGGTCGAGCACATTGTTTTCATTCAACTTCTCACAATCAAGCAGTGTTTTTCCTTTTATCATCTTTGTAAGAGCTGAACCTGATGTGAAAGAACCCGCACAACCTATAGCTTGGAATGTTGCATCAGTTATTACATCCGATGAGATTTTCAAAAATATTTCCATTGTATCGCCGCAAGAATCCGTAAATATATAGTGGGCATCAGGATTTTCAATAGTACCAACATTAACAAGGTTAATATAGTACTCAACTGCCCTTTCCGAATATCCCGATGTTTTTAATAATTCGCGAATTGTACTCATAACTATAATATTAAACTGTGTTTTAAAAATAACGAGAGGATAATAAAAAATCCTCTCGTTATTAGAACTACTGTTCGCTTCTGAAACGATTTTGCCGTCCCATACCACGTCCTCTACCTCTACCAAAACCTCTGCCAAAACCAATTCCCTGAATATTTTCGGAATTGATTTCGTTTGGATTTTCATCGGTAATTTTAGCAGATTGATTTTTTAGATTTGCACCGAAATTGGTGCAACGTCCCATTCTTCGGCCTGTCATAAGACCTTGTCCATTGGGACCTGTTTGATCAAAACCTGGCATAATAACCTCCTTTTTTAATTGTTAATACTATTGTTTACCGCTTTTTAAGCGTTTACCTTTCACTTTTCCTTTCCCTTTATCTTCTGTAGATTTACGACGTTTCCCCATTCCTTTTCCGAGTTTTTCTAATTTTTCTTTGTCAGAAAGTTTGCTACATCTTCCTAATTTGCGACCTGTACCACTACCTTGTCCGTCAGGTCCCGTTTTATCAAGTTTTGTCATATATTAAATATTTAATGGTTTAACATTTCAATGATATCTTTAATTTTTTTTTCAGGTTCTTTTAGAACTATCATTTGAATTTTTAAGCTATCTAACAGCGGTTTTATTTTCATTCCGAATTCTCCGGACACAATTTTAATTATATTGCGAGAAGCAATTAATTGCACTGATGCAGGGCCAGCACCTTCTTCTGTATCCTTGTTCGGGTTAGGAATAAATTCCATTGCTTTGCTTTCTGTGTCGTAAACCACAAAGTAAGCACAACGACCAAATCGTTGGTCAATGGTAGATTCTAATGTATTTCCTGTAGCTGTAATGGCAACTTTCATATTATTGATTTTTAAAATTTCTACAATTGGGACTTCCTTTTCTTTTCATAAAACTTTTACAATGTGGACAAATCTGTTTACTACATGGCTGTCCATATTTATGTTCTTGTTCAAACCCACAGTTAGGGCATATACACATATCAGAACAAGCCTTATCTGCAACATCTTCATAGGTATTCTCAAGATCAAACTTATAAACTTGTTGACTTCCACATAGCGGACAATTATTAACAGGTTTTTCTTTTTCAGGATTATTGAAGTAACAGCCACATTTTTTACAATGATACCAGTCGCTATCGAAATAAACTTTACCTCCTTCAATAGAAATTTGCCTGCCTTCCACAAACGCTTTAGCAATTTTTTGAAGTGCAGCAGCATAAATCCTTGTAAAAGTGGGCCTTGAAACACCCATCATAACAGATGCTTGATAATGATTAAGTAAATTATAATCGATTAGACGTAGAGCTTCGTATTCCTCGTATAATAAATTAATCGTCTCCAATTTTTGTTTACCTGCTTCCATACCATATGGCTTAAAGCCCTTAATCATAGGAGGATTAGAAACCTTTCTTATTACTTTTCTTCTTGGAGACATAATTATATTAAAAATTTTGATGCAAAGATAATGAACTATTGTTCAATTTCCAAATTTTTTTTCTACATTTGCTTAAAAATTTATAATGAATAATTATAAGAACTCAGAAACAAGACAGTTTAAAGTTATTTTTCCTAAGACTTTAAATGACCATGAAACCTTATTTGGCGGCATTGCAATGAAATGGATGGATGAAGTTGCATATATTACAGCCATTCGTTTTACAAGAAATAAAATGGTTACGGTATCTGCGGATAAGGTGAATTTCATATTGCCTATTAAATCAGGAACAATTGTTGAAATTATAGGCAAAGTAATCAAGGTAAAAAAATTAAAAATAGAAATCATGGTTGAAATATTTGTCGAAGAAATGTTTATTGATAAAAGAGAAAAAGCAGTTGAGGCAATATTTACTTTTGCAGCAGTTGATGAAGCAAACAAACCTATTCCTTTAAATATAAAAGAATTTTAAAGTCCAGATATTTAGAATGGTAGAAAATTGTAGTTCTTTTGCAAACCGTTGAAAGATGAATTGGTTTGTGTGGACTTGCAAATGTGCTACAATGTGTGATAACAAAAAAGGTTTTGCCGAAAAAGTGCGGTGAAGTAAAAATTTAAACATTAGGGGCGGCAATGAGTGTTAGCAAATTCATTTTCAATCTTTTTTTTATCAAGTTGCAGTAAAATGTCTATCATATAGTTGTCTTTTTTTTTTTGCTTGTGCATAATGGTTCGAGCATAGCTTTCAGTTACCGATTTCGAAGCACTTTACTGTCAAATTACACAAAAGATTATTTAATACAAAAACGCTAAAACCCACACTATCTTGGTAATAAAATATATCGCATGTTAGCCGCTTGGCGTTTTGTCTGTCTTTCATAAAACTAAATACATTGTAAAAGGTACTATTATTTTTCTGTAAGTCTTGTGTGTCAGCAAAGAATTAGGTTTATTAAATGTCGGTAAAAAAAGTAAGAAAACAGGCTGGCTTTTTGGCGGGTTTTGGTTTTAGCGTTAGCTTTGAGCGACCCGACAATGTGCCAGCCTGTGTGAGTTTATAGTATTTCTTAAAAATTATATTATAACCTTCAATCCTAAGAAATATGTTCGTGGTAATACGGGTCCGTAAATGTAGCCAGCATCACGAAATTCCCCTTTGTCAAAATCGTTTTGATAACTGTTAAAAATGTTTTGAACACCACCATTTAGTTGTAATTTAGCACTACTATTGAGTTTGAAATCATAAGACAGCTTTAAATTCAAATCATAAAAATCTGGTGTTTTTTTCTCAGTATCTTCTGCTACATAGCCTGCGAAATGTTGAACCAACATACTTCCGGTGTATGTTCCTGATAGTGAAATATTGAAATTTTTAATTACATGATAATTAATTGTTAAATAGCCATATCTATCAGGTGCACGAAACATTTTTTTCTGTGGAGTTAAATTTTCATCATCACTCCATTGTTGTGCTTCTTTATACTCGCTTTTTTGAAAGGTAAATCCAAATTGAAATTGAAGATTTTGTGTTGGGGCAACTTTGCCTTCTAAGTTTATACCTTGAACAATAGCACCTGAACCATTTCTTCTTTCAAGCAGAATGTTTCCTGAGTTATCAGTTCCAATTTTTTCCAGCACAAAAATATTATCCAAATCAGTATAAAAACCTTCAATTAGAAAATTAGTTTGAATATTTCCAAATGTTTTATAAAAATCAACAGAAGCACTATAACTATGCGATTTTTCTGTTTTCAGGTTAGGAGCAAGTCGAATAATAGCAACATTACCGCCTACTGCAGTTATGTGCAAGTCTTCGTCAAAAGCTTGTGGTGCTCTAAAACCACTTGAATAGCTTGCTCTTAAACTCATAAATTCGTTTGGGTTATAACGTAAATTTAAGCGTGGGCTTATAATAGGATTATCAATTAAATTATGTTTGTCAAAGCGACCCCCCAAAAGGATACTGATTTTTTCATTTTTCCATTCATTCTGTAAAAAAATACTTTTTGTATTAACGGTTTGATTTATAATTCTTTCATAGCCTAACATTTTGTCTACCATTTTATTATTGGTGTATTCAGTTCCAATGGTGAGTTGAGCTGGCATAAAAATCAGTGTATCCATTGAATAGGTATATTGCATACCTGCTATAAGTGTTTTATCATCAGTAGAACCATAGGCATTTAGGTCTTTTTGTGCTCCATAATAACTTTTGCGAACAATTTTTTGAGCAGACGTAAAAATGTTAAACTTATGTTTATAGTTTTTTGAAAAGATATTATAATTTATACTCCCGGCATTAATATTGTGTTCAATCTGCTCTGTAACATCAGCGTCATGTGGTGGTAAATCAAGATTATTACCTCCTCTACGAAATTCACCTAAATTATGATATTCAAAAGTTAATTTACTAAAATTACTGAGTTTATAAAAACCTCTACCCCCAATATTCTTTACATCCATTTTTGCAATTTCAGTAAACCCGTCATTATCGTAATCAAAAGGGCTTCTTTGCCGTGTTGAACCGAAAATCATTACACCAGTTTTATAATCATCGGAAACAACAGAAGCATTTAAAGATGTATAGATGTCAGTTTTTTTACCGTAAATCAGACTTGATGTATTTGATATTGTTACAGAATTAGTCGTCGGTTCCTTAGTAATAATATTTATTGTTCCTGCAATTGCATTTGAACCCAAAATAGCAGAACCGCCACCTCGAATAATTTCAACTCTTTCTATCATATTTGCAGGAATTTGCTCTATACCATATACACTCGCCAAAGAGCTAAAGATTGGACGACTATCAATTAAAATTTGTGAATATGGCCCATCTAAACCATTAATTCTAACTTGTTGAAAACCACAATTTTGGCAATTGGTTTCTACTCTTAATCCAGGTTGAAAATTTAAACCTTGTGCAAGGCATACAGAATTTGTGTTTTCTAATATTTGGGGACTTATTATATTCACAATTGTTGGTGATTCTTTTCGGTTAATTTCATTTCTAGTTGCCGAGACAACAACACTTTCTAATTGAATTTGGTCTTCTTCAATTTCAAAATCGACCTCTATAGTTTTACCTGATACAAGAGTAATTTCTTTTTCTTCAGATTTAAATCCTAATCCTGAAACTACTATCGTAAAATTTCCAATAGGAAGGTTTTTTAAAAAATAATGTCCAGTAGCATCTGTTACTGTTCCGATTGTTGTTCCTTTTATTGATACATTTATATTAGGGATATACTCTTTACTATTTTTATTGATAACATGTCCGATTAAATTTGCATCTGTGTTGTCTTGGGTGAATCCTGCTATGGAACATGATAGCAAAATTATTAACCCCCATATTTTTTTTATCATTGAATTTTAATTTTTAAATATTACATAATATAAACATTTGCAATAAGAATACTAAAATAATTAGTTTTCTAATTGCAACAAAAATTTACTGGCAATTATTAGAAAATCACCAAAATAAGCTATTTGTAAATATTTAAAGGTGGTGCTCGTAATCCATTAGAGCGTGTAGAAAAAAGATTAGAAAAAATCTCATTATTCTTTTTGTGAATGTATTTTTTTAAAACAGTTTTATATATAACTAGTGAAAAACCAAAGAACGAAACAGTAGTTAAAAAATGAGATAAGAAATGAATAAGGACTAATGTATTTTCTGAGTGTTGATGATTACAAGGTTTGTTTTTCGAAAAAGGATTATAAGGATGAGAGTGAGTAATGGCAATCCCATTTACAATATGTGTATGAGTAAATGAAGAAATACTAATATAATACTCTAAAAAGAGTATCAGCAAAAGGTATCTTATTATTTTATGCCGCCAAAATTTCAAGTCTTATTTTTATGCAAAGATAGTATATTTATAATCATTCCAAATAATATTTGTGCGATAGCAAGATTTGGCTACTTGACATTTTTGAAGGGTTGGCTCGTGTAATGGGCAAAAGACAATGTGCTAAATGTGTGATGGCTTACCTTTTCTTTCGTGGGTCGGCAAAAAAACTAAATCTTTTGTCTTTCAAATCAGTTTCTTATTTTATTTCGTATTTAGTTGTCAAATTCAATATAATTGTCAAGTTTGTAGACCTCTGTGTCTTTTCGTCGCCTTGTTGCTAACGAGCAGTGGTATGTTTTATTGACAATTTCGGAGGACTTCACTGTCAAGCCAAGATGAAGTTTGAAGCGAGCCACAGCCGTTGATTTCAGCACTATCTCGGCAATAAAATATATCGCATGTTAGCCGCTGGGTTAATCAGTTTTTTGAAATAGGCGTTTATGTAATAACAAATTATTATTGTAAACATATAAAGTGAATATAAATTTATAGGAGTCTAACTTGATTTGTTTTAAAATATTTCTTGTTAATTTCTTTTTTTGATGGTGGCTGATTAGAGCAAAGCTCGCACAGAAGCCACACAAAGAAAAGTTTCAGCGGGGAAATGATTTGATAAAACTACGCAATCATCCATTGGGGTTTACAAACTTGCTCTCTACGTTCGCTTAAACAGTGTAAACCCTTTTGCCTTACGCTGCTTGCTTGTTTTATAGCAAATCATTTCCCAATACGGTATTAATTCGAGCAGAGAATAAATATTTGGTTTTTTTATTAATACAAAAATTTTTAGAATCATTTATAATCTAAACACCTATTTCAATAAATATATTAGTAGTATTAACTATCTTTTGGTTCCAAGATTGAGATTCCCAACTACGCATGATAGGGTACTTATATGTTCTATTTGATTTAGTTTTTATATATTTTTCATACATCTTTTCAATATTCGTAAATATATACTGTGCTTTTGTATTTGCATAAACTCTTGCATTAGTTTTTACTTTTCTATCCTTGTTAATCGGATGAATATTTCTTTTATTTGCTCTGATTTATCCATAATTTCTTATATTTTCTAAAACCACAACATGTTTTTAGAATAGAATCATAATAAATTAGACATTAAAAAACTAATTCAATTAATTGACTATTAATATTTTCTGATAAGATAATTTGTTTACATCAGTATATCTTACTATAAATATACCTTTCAAATTTAAATGAATAATTAATTCATTATCAATATTTTGCTCATAAATTAATTCACCTAAAGTAGAGAAAATCTGTATTGTGCCAGGACTGCTGCTTTTTATATTTACCAAATTATTAGCAGGATTTGGGAATATGTAGAAATCATTATCATCGTTAATAGTTTGTTCTATATTTGTTATAGGATCGCTAATAGCGAAAGCATAATCACCTGCTTTAGCATTATCAGTAACTAAATAACCTGATATTTGACTACCCGTTTTGGTAAAATTGACTATCTGCCATGGCTCATGACTATTTTTTCTATAAACTAAAACAAGAGAATCCACCGAAGAG
>LUZL01000036.1 GCA_001603615.1 Bacteroidales bacterium Bact_20
AAATGTGAATACACTTATGATGCTAATAATAACCTGACATCTAAAATATATATTTGGTGGGATACAAGTATAAATGATTGGATATTTTCCTATAAATATGAATATACTTATAATTTAGAAGTAAATGTGAGTGAAATTATTGCACCAGAAGGGTATAATAATTATCTTTATTATCCATTTTATAATGAATTATTAACGGAAATGTATTACGAATGGGATGGTACTGATTTCATAATAAATGGTAAGGGGACATTTTATTACTCTGATATTGTAGGTATTGATGAAATAATAGATAATTCTATTTTCACCATATATCCTAATCCAGCAAATGATTATATTATGATTAATACTGGATCTACTAGTACGAATGAAATTCAAATATTCAATGTTTATGGGCAGTGCGTGATGTCAGTTGATACACATTGCAATATGTTTCAACACCGAATAGATATTTCTAATCTACCAGCTGGTATGTATTTCATCAGAATAGCTAATAATAAAAAGAATATAGCAAAAAGATTTGTAAAACAGTAAAATTTTGTATTTTTTATATTCAAAATTATTATATTTATCATTATCAATTAGTTTTCAAAATAATAATAATAATTTTGCATCAAACCAGATATTTTAAGAATATGAAGAAAAAAATTGTAATAATAGGTGGAGTAGCTGGAGGAGCCTCTGCAGCTGCTAGATTGAGAAGATTAGATGAGCATGCAGAGATTAAAATTTTCGAACGTGGTGAGTATATTTCATATGCTAATTGCGGATTACCTTATTATGTAGGTAATGTAATTAAAGAAAGAAATAAATTACTTGTACAGACAGCTCAGGGGATGAAAAAACGATTTAATATTGATATTTATCCTTTGCATGAAGTCCTTAAAATTGATAGAGAAAATAAATTATTATTAATTAAAAATATAAAAACTAATGATATATTTGATGAAAGATATGATATTTTAGTTATATCTAGTGGTGCTGAACCTATAAAACCTTTTATAAAAGGTATAGATACAGCTGAGAATGTTTTTACACTTCGTAATATCCCAGATGCTGATAAAATAAAAACTTTCATAGATAATAAACAAGCTAAAAATGCTGTTGTAATTGGTGGTGGCTTTATTGGTATCGAGATAGCTGATAATCTGCATGCTAGAGGTTTAAATGTAACTATAGTAGAAAAAGCCGAGCAGATATTAGTGCAGCTCGATAAGGAAATGGCTAACATATTGCATAGACATATTATTGATAAAGGAGTAGACCTAATCTTATCTGATAGCATAGAAGAGTTTAGAAATAATGGATCAAAGGTAGTTCTGAATAGTGGTAGACAAATATATACAGATCTGACGATTTTATCTGTTGGAATAAAACCAGAGATTAATTTAGCAAAAGAGGCTGGATTAGAAATAGGCATTACCGGCGGAATAAAAGTTAATGAGTACTTACAGACATCAGATGAGAGCATTTATGCTATAGGAGATGTCATAGAAGTGAGAGATTTCATTACAGGATTTCCTGCATTAAAGCCATTAGCTGGTCCAGCTAATAAACAAGGTAGAATAGTTGCCAATAATATTTGTGAAAAAAGAGAAAAATATTTAGGAACTCTTGGCACATCTGTAGTTAAAGTTTTTGATATGACTGCAGCATCTGTTGGTAATAATGAAAAGATGTTAAAAAATACAGGTATAAATTATGAAACTATTCATATTTCGCCTTCTTCTCATGCTACTTATTATCCTGGTGCTACTATTATATTTATGAAATTAATTTTTGATAAAAAAAATGGTAAGATTTATGGGGCACAAGCAGTGGGCTATGATGGGGTAGATAAAAGAATAGATGTATTATCTACAGCTATTATGGCTAATATGACTGTAATGGATTTGCAATATTTAGAGCTATCATATGCTCCACCATTTTCATCTGCTAAAGATCCAGTAAACATGCTCGGTTATGTAGCTAGTAATTTGATTAATGGAGATATAGAAATTATTCATTGCGACGAGTTAAATAATATAAATAAAGAAAATTCTGTAATCATAGATGTATGTGAACCTATAGAAAGAGAAAAAGGATACATCGATGGCTCCATTAATATACCATTAAATGAATTAAGAAATAGAATGGGAGAATTATCCAAAGCTAAAATGATTTATGTGTATTGCCAGCAAGGTCTGAGATCTTATATAGCATACAGGATATTGAAACAAAATGGGTTCCAGGTAAAAAGTATAGATGGAGGATACAGATTTTACAAGTATTACAACTAGAATAAATTAAAAATTTAGGAGGATATTAGAGGTAGATGGAAAATGGGGGGGTGAAGTATTTTAAATGTTATATAATAAATATGTCATGGACATCAAATCAGCGTACCGCTGCCATGCGTGCCGATCCGACGCCGCCAAATTCAATATCCTCCCCGTATCCCTTATCACCTCCTCTGCCAGATACTTGCCCTGCACTACAAACCACATTATGTAATTTGTCAGATATTTCGTCGCCACTCCATGGAACTTGAAATATATCCAACCTACAAAATCCTTTATCTTCTCATTGACCGTTGCTACACTATATATCCCACCTTTCATCTTTTTCTTGCCTGCTATCTCCTTGTGCTTTATATGCTCTGCATTGGCTGTCTTAAATGCTTTTTTATTACTGCCACAAATCAC
>LUZL01000037.1 GCA_001603615.1 Bacteroidales bacterium Bact_20
CTCATTAAATTTAATTTTTTCTATTTTTTTAGAATCTATTTTACAAATTTCTATTGTGTTTTTGGATAAATCAAGACTATCAAAAAGAAATTTATATCCTTCTTGTTCATAGTTAAATTCATCGGATTGAAAAACTTTAAAAGGTTTTTGCTGAATTAAAATAAAAAAATCATAACCAACATAATCATAAAAAAACAGAAAATAATAAGTTGAATTATTGTTTTTAATATTATAAATGCAATCTAAATTACTATTGGTTCTAAAAATTTCATTTGCATTATTATTATAAAATATTATTAGCTCCTCTATTCCTTCTTTAAGTTTTGTAGTATCGTGTGTAAGCTTAAAAGGATATGAGTTTTGATTTAATAAAATATTTATTGAATCAATAGCGATATTTTCATAGTCAAATCTAATATGTCTGATTTCACTTTGTGCATTTAAATTTATCACAAATAAACTTATGATAATAAAAAAGAATTTATTTATTAAAAATTTATTCAATTTCTTCATTTGTCTCGTCCTCAAGTTGTTTGATGATTTTATTTACTTCATCTTCTGTAGTTCTTAGTTTATCTCTGCAATATTTTATCAGTTGTGCTGCTCTTTGCACTTTAGGTAAAAGCAAATCAATGGTGATATCGCCTTGTTCTATTTCTGATACTATCTTTTGTAGCTCATTAAAAGCTGCCTCATAGCTTTGAGGTAAATTTAATTCTTCGTTATTCATAATTTTTTATTTTTATCAATTTTGGTAATCTCTGCTTGCATTATTCTATTAAGCCCTTCAAGTGTTATTTCATCTCGCACATTTACATTATCTTCTGTTATGATTTGATTGTTTTTTTTCATTATTACATAACCCATTTTCAAAATATGCTCTGGATCAGTAAGTTCTATTATCTTCTGAGCTTCATTTATTTTTATTTTTGAATTATTTATAATTTGTTTAATGTCATATGGAATAATAGTATTTATTTGTTTCATTTTTGATTGTTGTATTTGCATTATTGAATATGATTTATGTTTTATAATTATTATATTATTTGAAAGTTTAGCTTTTTGAGAATTAATGTAGCTATTAGAACTATTAGAAATGGAAAAATAATTTTTTCGTAAAAAATTATATGATTCTTCTAATCTAGATTTTAATTGATAGTTAAAATTATGTACAAAATTTATTAAAGTAAATGATAGTTTTTTAATATGTGAATTAGTAGAGTTAGAAAAAGTATTGATAGTTTTATCTAGTGTAGATTGGTAAAAATACAACTGTGCAGATATGTTTCGCTGAAGTGAAAATTGAACATTTTTAATTTTATTTTCTTCATTTTTTTGTTTTTGCCTAATAATATTAATTAGTTCATCTGCAATATCTAATATATTGTTTTCAAATTCAGCTGTTTTATCTATAATATAATAACCTAAATCTGTAGGAGTAATAGCTGAGTAATGTGCTACCATATCACAAACAGTTAGATTAGTAGAATGTCCTATACCAGTTAATACTGGCAAAGGGAAAGTAGCAATAGCTTTAGCTAGAGAATAATCATTATATGCTGTCAGACCTATCTCACCTCCCCCTCCTCGCACTATCACTACTACATCATAAAAATATTTTTTTAAATTAATCAATCTTAGTTGCTCAACAATGCTCTCAATGGCTTTCTCACCTTGTAGAATAGCAGGGAAAAGATCAAATGTATATTTATATGAATATTCGTTATTAGCTAAAACACCAATGAAATCATTATAACCTTTACTAGTTTCTATAGAAATAATTGCTATTCTTTGTGGAACCATAGGAAAAGAAATTTTTTTATTGGCATCAAATATACCTTCATCTTGTAGTTTTTTGATAGTAAGTAATCTTTCTTGTTCTAGAATACCTTGAGAATACGTAGTATCTATGTCCAGAATCCTAAGACTGAGTCCATATACTGGATGATGGGTAACGATACACTTAGCTAGCACTCTAATGCCATCCTTCATTTCTGTCCCTAAGACTTGCATGAATTTACGTTGAATATTTAAAAAATCACTCGCCCAAATAATACCACGCATTTGAGCAACAATTTTATTGGTTTTCTCATCTTTTTCTACAAGTTCTGGATAAGCATGTCCTGTACGATACAAATTTATTTTTTGTATCTCCATGAGTACCCAATAGCTACTAGTAAAATTTTGATTTATGACACTAGTAATCTGGTCAGCTATTTGTTTAAGAGTAATAAAATTTTCCATATAGTGCAAAGATAAAATAAAAAATTTTATTATATTTGCAATATAAAAAACGAGTATATATGAGTGCTAAAACCATTAAAATAAGAGACTTGACATTGCGAGATGGTCAGCAAAGTTTATTCGCAACTAGAATGAGTCAAGAGCAGGTAGATAGGACTCTACCATATTTCAAAGAAGCACATTTTTATGCTATGGAGGTTTGGGGAGGAGCAGTACCAGATAGTATAATGAGATTTTTAAATGAAGATCCTTGGGATAGATTAAGAAAAATAAAAGAAGGCATAGGTGATGCTAGTAAATTAACTGCACTATCAAGAGGAAGGAATTTGTTTGGTTATAATCCTTATCCAGAATGGGTAATAGAAGGATTTATAAAAAATGCTATCGCTGATGGAGTAGATATTTTGAGAATCTTTGATGCTTTAAACGACATAGATAATTGCAAGTCGTCTATAGAATATTGTATAAAAAACAATGCTATGGCTGATGGAGCTGTTTGCTATACTGTAGATCCTGTCATTGAGCCAAAGAATTTCTTAGGTAAAATTTTTAGTAAAAAACAACCTAAAATTTTCACAACAGAATATTTTGTAAATAAAGCTAAAACACTTGAAGCAATGGGAGCTCAGATGGTTACACTAAAAGATATGGCCGGATTAGTAACTCCTAAAGCTGCTTATGATATTATTTCTGCATTTAAAAAAGAATTATCTATTCCAGTAGATTTCCATTCTCATAGTACTCCAGGATATGGTTTAGCATCTACCCTATCAGCTATTATCGCAGGAGCAGATATCATAGATACTAATTTATTCCCTTTTGCTGGTGGCCCAGCAGCAGCAGCATTTGAGATAGTTTATCATTTTTGTAAAAAATTAAATATTGATATTGATGTGAATATATCAGTAATTCCTAAACTACAAGATATATTATTGGATATTCGCAAAGAATTGAAACAATATGATCAATATCCAGATAACTATCCTAAAATGTTTGATCCCCAAAATCCTAATTTACCTGCAGGGGTAGAAAAAATGTTTGATAAAGCTATAGATTTGACTATCAAAAATAAGTTTGATGACGCATTAGAGGTATGTCAACAAATAGAAGCTTATTTTAATTTCCCAGCACCTAATGAAGCAGTTAGAGATGCACAAATCCCAGGTGGTATGTATACTAATATGACTTCTCAATTGCAACAATTAAAATTAGAAAATTTAATGCCAAGAGTGCTAAAAGCTGTACCTAAAGTAAGAATTGATGCTGGATGTGTACCTTTAGT
>LUZL01000038.1 GCA_001603615.1 Bacteroidales bacterium Bact_20
TCAGCTATTAAACTCATATCCTATGCCAGGTATAGAAGCATCTACCAGCTATTATTTGCATTTAAACAAAGGCTGGGGACTCAATTTCGGTATCGGTGGTGGCATAGCTTTTTATAATCTACATTACGAAATTGCATTACCTGATGATGCTTATTCACCTTATGCAGACTCTACTAGTACAGCTACTACAAAATTTAATAAATCTGACATTACTCAAAAATATTTGACTATTCCTATATCTATACAGAAATCATTTCGTTTTGCAAATAATAAAAATACTTTCCATATTTTAGAAGCTGGAGCCAGAGTTAATTTTTTATTTAAAAATCATACAAAAATTGTAGAAACCTATCCTATTAGTGCTACTGAAAATGCTACATTGTTCACTGCAGATCTAAGAAATTCTAATAAAATAAAAGGTAGTGTCTATCTCAAATATGGCATTCAGACTATTCTAAAAAATCAAAATACTTTTCAGTGTAATATAGTTCTGCATTATGTACCAGCTGAACCCACATTTGGATCTTATCAGTTCACACAAATAGACAATAGTTATACCACGTCATCTCAAAAGATTAATTATATTGGACTAGAATTTATCTATGGACTTAGATTATCTAAAAATAAATAGGTAATTCGTAATTAGTTGAAAATTTTTTATTTAAATAAGCGTTTAGATAATAAATTTTGCTAAAAATTTTTATAATAATGTAGAATACGCCAATATTGATTTTTGTTCCTTCACTACCGCATTGGGAAATGATTTGTCATAAAACAAGCAAGCAGGGCTGGACAAAAGGGTTTACACTGTCTGAGCAAGCGATAGCTTGCGAGTTTGTAAACCCCAAGATGTGATTGCTTATGTTTTATCAAATCATTTCCCCAGCGGAGACTTTTTTTGTTACTTTTTTGTATAGTTGACAAAAAAATAAATAATGATATATTAACAACAATAATTTAGTTATTTATTAAACGCTTAATTCTATTTTTTATTTAAAGAGTAATTACTAATTTTACACCATCAAAAATCTAAAAACAAAAAGATATGAAAAAATTGGATAAATACGATTGGCAAGAAATCATTTTTGTAGCAATTTTTATAATTACTGCTACTTTAGGTAGATATGGTATAAGTTTTGGTAAAATAATAACTATTTTCTATTTCCCACTTTTAATACTATTTTTAGCATATCTTGAGATTAAAAGAGGTAATTTCAAAATAGATAGTGTATGGGCAGTGTTTACATTATTTTATAAATCATTTTATTTAACAGCTATGTATTTTGTTATGAGTAAATATCCTGGTTATCAGATTATGGCAGTTTCAGCTATGATAGTAACTATTCTATATATAATATTGACGTATTTTGTCAAAAAGAATAATAATCTAGCTATCAGAGCAGTGATATATTATCTTGTTTTTGGACTATTCTTACCTCCTATTTATTAAAAAAGTAATATACAGTATAGATGTGGTGGAATATGTAATGTAAAAACAGCATCTTTTCTTATAGCAGTTCATACAAATAAAAAGTATGCTGATAATATTTTTACAAGAAATAATAAATTATGCTTAATTGAAAAATATATAATATTTAAAGAAAAAATTTTTTTATTTAAAAAGTAATTACTAATTTTGCACCGTCAAAACCCTAAAAACAAATAGATATGAAAAAATTAGCAATTTTAGTTTTTGTAGCAATGATTGCTGTATCATTCAGCAGTTGCCAAAAAGAAAAACCACAAAAAGTAGCAGAAAAATTTTTATCAGCTTATGTAAAAGCAGATTTCGAAACTGCTAAAACAGTAACCTCAGGAGATGCTTTAGAGCAAATCAATCAAATCAGCTATATGGTGAGTTCTAATCCAGAATTCTTCCCAAAAGATTTAAATTATGAGAATCTAACTTGCCAAGAGAATGAAAATAAAGTAAAATGTACCTTTACTATGCTTCAAGGTACAGAAAAACTAGAAGGCAACTATATTGAATTAGAACAAATAGATGGTAAATGGATGATCACCAAATTAGGTTATGAAGGTGAAGATATGCCAGAAATGATGGAAGAAGAGAACATGACAGATTCTACTGCAGTACAAAATGATTCTATTGCTATGACAGAAACTCAACCAGTAACTAAATAATATTTAAAAACCCTAAAAACAATAAAAAACAATTAATTATGAAAAAATTATTCGTAATCTCATTAGCAATAATTTCATTGATATTCGTACAATGTAAAAAAGCTGATACCCCAGAACAAGTAACTGAAAAATTCATTTCAGCTATTCAACAAAATGATTTTGCAGTTGCTAAAGCATTAGCAGATAGCTCAGCACTAGAAACTTTAAATATGATTGAAAGTTTTGCTGGTCAAATGGGACAACCTATTACTAAAATAGATTCTATCGTACCTGATGTGAAAGACATTCAATGTGAAGATATGGAAGTTAAAGATATGAAAAAATGCTATTATACTTCAGAAGGTGTAAAAAACTATGTAGAACTTAAGAAAATCAACAATGAATGGAAAGTTGTCAACTTCCCAAAAGAAGGTGAAAACGATTCTGCTGAAGAAATGGATTTAGATATGGATATGTCTGAAGATATGGATACTACTAATATAAACAATGTAGTAGCAAATTAATTATTAAAACCACATTTTTTAAAAAAAGGGCAATGTTTCATTGCCCTTTTTTATTTAATTTTTTGAGAAATGATTATATTTTTGATCAAATATAATCATTTGTTTTATTAACCCTTGCTTATAATATTATTTATAAAAAATTAATAAAAAGCAAACCAGTATTTAATAATTATAAAAATAGAGTGTCTATTATTTAAAATTTAAATTTACAGTAGTATTTTTATTACTTTCTATAGAGAAATTTTTTTCAATTGTATAAATACTTTTATTTACAAATTTAGCTCTAAAGACAACGGTATAATCTCCAGGTTGCAATTGAATAGTTTGTATATTTTCATCATTTTTTAGATTAATTACTAGCTCTAAATCTTTATCTTTTTTCCTTTGAAAAATGCTACCATAACCATTAGCAGGTAAATAAATTATCACATTACCTGGGGCAGGTATCTCTACAGTAGTGACATGACTCTGCCTAATCTCAATATTATCTATATATAATCTAGGCAAAGTAAGTATTTCTATATCATATTTGCCCACCAGATACTTTTCTTTTTTGTTAGTGTATTGAACATTCAGAGTATTATTATCATTATTTCTTCTCACTATAACAGGCAAAGCAGATTTTTCAACATTTGATACTGGAAATTTTACTAACAATTCTCCCTGTGGTGTAGGTGCTGAAACAATGGTATGTTTGCCAGGTGTGAGACCCAAAGAATCAATATAAACTGGAGGAATAGTATGTATTTGAATTCTATACTTCACTAGAGGATCAATTAATAATGTATCTGGTAATCCTTTATTATTAAGAGTATGAACAAATTGATAAATTATCTTATTATTCATCCTATTATAAAAAGTCATCGGTATATTAGTCTCAGTAGGATTGCCAGCTTCATCTAATAAATTTACCTGACAAGACGTAGAGTTTAAAGCATAAGAAATTACAATTTTAAGTGCCTTCTGAAATTGCTCTTCAGTACTACCATCATAGTAATCTCCTACACATTCAAACTCTTTAGAAAAGTTTTGTCCAATTCCAATAATAAATGGTTTAAGTACAATACCCTTTTTTTGTAGATCTTGAGATACAGCACATGGATCTCCGTTACACTCTTCTATACCGTCAGTTATCAAAATGATAATATTTCTGCATTTATCACAAGGAGTAAAATCATTTCCAGCAGCTGCTAAAGTATTAGCTATAGGAGTAGTGCCACGAGGAGTTAAATATTTAATAAAATGAGCAATTTTTTTAGCGTTACCTTCAGAGAATGGTACTACTAATCTAGTATCATTGCAGTCTTGCGGGGGAAAATCTTTTAAATCACCAAAAACACGTAAAGCTAATTGTAGATTTGGAATATTTGATATACTGTCCAAAATATTATTTAATAAACGCTTAGCAATATTTATTTTTGTATCACTCTGCCAGTGCCCATACATACTATTACTGGCATCGAATATTATTAATATTCTAGTAAGATTTTCATCTTTAGATATTTGAGATTGACCAAATGAAAAAATAGTTAAAATAAAAAAAGTTAATGCAAAAATTAATTTTTTAAAAATCATTTAATGAAGATTTTAAATATTTCAGAGCCTCAGCAGCTTGTTCATCATTAGGTGGAGTGCCATGCCATTTGTGATCATTCTCCATAAATGAAACTCCTTTACCCATAATAGTATGCATTATAATCATTATTGGACAACCTTTACCTATATTATCTTTAGCAATATTAATAGTTTTTCTCATATCAGAAAAATCATGTCCATTCATTTCTAAGACATACCATCCAAAAGCTTCCCATTTAGCACGTAGATTACCGAGAGAATTTACTTTATCTACAGGACCATCTATCTGCTGACCATTATAATCTATTGTAGAAATTAAATTATCAATTTTTTTAGAACCAGCGAAAAGGGCAGCCTCCCATATTTGTCCCTCCTGCAGCTCCCCATCGCCATGCAATGAATATACTATTTTGCTATCATTATCTAACTTTTTAGCTATAGCACAACCTATAGCTATTGATAAACCCTGACCCAAAGAACCAGCTGCAAAACGTACTCCTGGCAAATGTTCTGATGGAGTAGGATGACCTTGCAGTCTACTATTTATTCGTCTGAAAGTAGCTAATTCCTCTATAGAGAAATATCCTCTACGAGCTAATACAGAATAAAATGCAGGACTAATGTGTCCATTAGATAAAATAAACATATCTTCATTATGTCCTTCTAAAGTAAAATGAACTGGATCTAAATCCATAATTTCAAAATACATTAGTGTAAGAAAATCTGCGCAACCTAATGAACCACCAGGATGTCCAGACTTAGCCATATTTGTCATTCTGATAATATCCCTTCTCACTTGAGTAGCGATGTCTAATAACTTTTCATCATACATAATATAAATAGTTTTTTACAAATTTATTTAAAATATTTTTATTCACATAAAAAAATATTAATAATAATCATTTTGTATTGAAAAAATGAAAAATTTTTATTAATTTTGCTGAAAGAAAAAAACAATCATTATTATGAAAAAATTTATTATTTCAATTTTAGCATTAATGACTGGGATAATGATGTTTGGTCAAGTAGTTTTCCAGTCAGATTTCGAAACATGGACAGATGGTTCATATCCAGATGGATGGGGTGGCAGTGGCACAAATATAGGAACTACTAATGTAGTAAAATATACTACTAGTCCATATGCTGGTAATAATTCATGTCAACTTATTAATAATACTACAAATCACAAAAGATTCACTACAACATCAGTTCCAATAGAAAATGGTACAGCATATAAGGTAGAATTCTATGCTAAAGGTAAAGGTGACATTAGAACTAACATTAAACGTACTGCATCCGCTGCATCTTATATGACTTATCAAGCATACATTACAGTTAATAGCAATTCATGGGCACTATATTCACAAACAATTATAGCTGATACTACCAGTGCTGATGCAGAGTTCATACTATCATTGAGAAATACTGATCCAGCAATGGACCATTTAGTGATAGATAATGTAACTATATCTATTGTTACAGATATTGAAGAAGTTACTATTCATGATATACAATATACTACAGATGCTAGCGGTGATAGCCCATACAATGGACAAACTATAAAAACTCGTGGTGTTGTTACTGCTGTTGGCACTCAAGGGTTCTGGTTACAAGATGGCAAAGGACAGTGGAATGGCATATATGTCTATAATAATACAATAAATCCAAGCTTAGGAGATAGCCTGCTAATATCAGCAACAGTAACCGAATATTACAACCTTACTGAACTAACTACAGTAAATGTATTAGAAAATTTTGGTAATACTAATCTGCCAGCTCCAGAAATAATAAATATAGCTGATGTAGGTGAAGCATACGAAGGTGTTTTATGTAAATTAGTAGATGTACAATGTATTTCGCTACCAGATCAATATGGTATGTGGCAAATATCTCAAAATGCTAATACTCTGTATGTAGATGATGATATATATCTTTTCACTCCTACTGTGAATACTCATTATGTAGTAACTGGCATTATTCATTACTCATTTAGCGAATGGAAAATTTTACCTCGTAGTACAGATGACGTTACAATATATACTGGCATTAATACTAAGGAACCTAATAATATTTATATAAATTATGATGCAAATTCTCAAAATTTAATTATTAAAGGATTACAAAACAATGCTAATATTGACATTATAAATATTTTGGGGCAAAATATGTACAGCTATTCCTTAACTCCGAATACAAATAAAATAGATGTTTCCAACCTAAAATCTGGTATTTATATTATAAATTTGTATAATAACAATACTATTACTACTAAAAAAATATTAATTCCATAAATTTTATTTTTTAAAGGTAACAAAAAAACCAGGTTATTTCTTAACCTGGTTTTTTTTATGTAAATTTGCTATGTAAATTTATTTTATGAATTATAAGCTTAATAGCATTTTATATTTTATCTTAATATTTCAATTGATGCTACCTATACAAAATATTCATTGCCAGACAATAGAAGAATTAGAATGGGAAATAAGAAGTTATAATCCTAAAGAAAATGAAACAAATAAAAAAGCTAAAGCAATACAGCTTCTAACTATAGACTCATTTAATAGTATAGCAATAGATTACTTAGTAAAACTATACTACACAAGTGGACAAAAAGATTCCATTAAAAAATTATTTGATAAACTTATAACAGAAAATCCCCAAAATATTGAACCATACTTAATAAAAGAATCATTATATAAATATTTGGGACTTTCATATACTGAAAGGATAAATTCACTAAAAAAAGCAAGAGAAATAGATTCTGTAAATACAACTGTTAATTATCAGTTAGGTAAATTATATTATGAACTTTTTAATAGAGAATATTTAAAAAATGGCAAGCCAGCAAACATGAATTATTATGCAAAAAAATCAATATATTATTTAGATTATCTTTGCTCAATAGATACCAATTATAAACCAAAATTAAAATATCCATTAATGCAATTATCTAATTTTTTAGGTAATAAATTAGCTATAAAAAAATATCAAAATTACTCAATTGAAGGTTTATGCTTCCCACCAGAAACATTCATTGCATTACCTGACAACTGGATGACAGACTATAGTATAAATGTAATAAATAAGATAGAAACCGAAACCTTTAGTAATGAACTTTTCAAAATATATCTAGATAAATTTCAAGAGCAGTCATTATATAAAAAATTACCATATAAAATTTATCGTTTTACATATCTTAGAACTTTTCATAATCCTATTTTAATAAGTTTAATAAACGCAAATGATACTATTACTATTTACTGGAAAGTTACAAATGGACAGAGTGGATATGACTTTGGACAACTTTTTATTAACAGCTCCAAAAAATTAACTCCAAAAGAGTGGGATAATTTTGAAAAAATTATACATGAAGAAAATTTTTGGAATTTCCCAAGTGTAAACAATGAAATAATAATAGGAGAAGATGGTTCAGAATGGATAATAGAAGGTAATGACATGAATAGATACCATATAGTAAAAAGATGGTGTGGATATGAAGTTGAGAATATTGGTAAATTTTTAATTAATCATACAGATTTAGAAATAGATCCTAAAGAAATATATTAACCCAATGAAAATAAAAAAATGAATAAGCAGAAAAATATTGGTTTGCTTTTTGGCACATTTAACCCACCACATATCGGACATACAATGATAGCAAATTATTACTACATAGTTAATAAATTTGATGAGATATGGTTTATAGTTTCTCCCCAAAATCCATTTAAAAAAGATTTAAATCTTTTAGACGAAAAATTAAGATTAGAAATGGTGAGCTTAGCAATAGAAAATGTAAGCTTTTTAAAAGCTAGTGATGTAGAATTTGCACTACCAAAGCCAAGCTATACAATAAATACATTAGAAAAGTTAAACAAAGATTATCCCACACATACATTTAGTATAATCTTAGGCAGTGATAATGCTATATCAATAGAAAAATGGAAAGACTATCAAAAAATTATTAATAATTACAGTATTTGCGTTTATCCGAGGACAGGTTACTCTACCAAAAATATTGTAATAAATAAAAATATTAAAATAGATGACAATGCACCTATTATAGATATTAGTAGTACATGGATAAGAGAACAAATAAAAATAGGTGAAGAGGTACATTTTTTTCTAAGAAAATCGGTGTATGATTTTATAATGATGAAAGGGATATATACGTAGAGTGAAAGGGGCTATTAAAAGAAGGGGGAAATATAGCATTTTTATGTTATACTTAATAAATTTTATTATTTAAATAAATTCATTAATTTTGTTCCAAAATTTTAATTATGAAAGATCTATTCCAAAACACAGATGAATACTTAGCTCTACCTAAGGATCACAAGCGAGATTTCCTAGATGAGCTATACCAATACCTCGTTGATAGCAATGCTAATGCTGTAGACTACCAAAAAGTTAAAATACAATCCTCTGCAGCCATATGTCCTAACTGCAAAAGTGAAGACGTCATCAAAGCTGGTAAACAAAATGGCAGACAAGTGTACAAATGTAAGACTTGTGGTTATCAATTCCGTGAAACTGCTCGCACCTTTGTCTACCGAATGAGAAAATATCCATTGATGCTAGACTATATGAGATGCATGCTAGATGGTAAAAGTCTGCGAGCTTGTGCTAGTGAAGTTGGTATATGTCTGAAAACTAGCTTCCAATGGCGTCATAAAATCCTAGCAGCTCTTAGGTCTTTTGAAGGTGGAATTGGTTTCTCTGGCATAGTGGAAGCCGATGAACTGCTAATTAATTACTCAGAAAAAGGTAGGAAATTCAAAAGTTTAGAAGAATATGAGCGAGCTCGTAAGAAGAAACATCCCAAAGTAGCTGTATTAGTAGTTACAGACAGAGAAGGTAATTTACTTTTTAAACAGGTTGGTGAAAAGAAAGTAAAAAATGAGCAATTAAAAGAAGAGCTAAAAAATAGAATATCAGAGAAGAATCTAGTATGTGTAAAACCAAAGAAAGAGTTCAAAAAAGGTGTTAAGAGTCTAAAAAGTAAAAAGGTGATAGTAAACAAAAGACAAGTGAAACGTGGCATTTACAGTGTAAAGATAGTAGAGGAAAAAATAAAAGATTTTAAGGTGTGGTTGTGTAGATTTCATGGGGTAGCTACTAAATACTTGCAAAGCTATTTGATGTGGTATGTGATAACAAATAAGTACTTGAAAGATTTGATAGAACCTGACATTGGCAGATTACTAAACTTGTCATCGCATGATAGGTGGGCGTGGGACAAGTATAGAGGATTAATGAAACAAAAATATAAATAACATATTTTTTGTATAACAATAATTTGATACCTATCTAACCCCTATATATTCCCTTTTTTATTTATCACCCCCTATCTTATTACTCCTTTGTTAATCAAAAATAACTTAATGATCCTTAATCTTAAAAAAAATATTTTTTTCAATATAATTTTTTAATGTAATTTTGAAATCAAAATTTTAAAGTATGAAATTTATTGTCTCAAATGCTGAATTAAGTAAAGCAATTAATAGTATTAGTAGTATTCCAATTGCTAATAATGTAGTGAAAATTTTAGAGAATTTTTTGTTTTCTGTTACTAATAATAATTTGACTATTACAGCAACAGACGGAGATACTAGAGCTAGTATAACTATTGACCTTATTGAGAGCGATGGTGAAGGAGAGCTAGTGATACCTTCCAAATTATTACAGGAATATTTGAAAAATGTACCATCTATTCCTATAACTTTTAATTTAGATACTACTGGTGAAAATCATTTTCAAATCACTATTTCTGCTGGTAATGGTGTATATCGCATGGTAGGTATGGATGCTGGCAATTATCCTATAATGCCTCAAATACCTGATGCTAAAAATATAATTTTAAATAGTACTGTATTATCTACTGCTATTGAATATACTTTATTCTGTGCTGCTCCAGTAGATTATAGACAAATACTTACAGGCATTAATTTTGATTTTAAAGATGGTATGTTAAATGTAGTGTCTACTGATAGTCATAGATTAGTTCGCTATAGACGTTTTAACGTAGACTCTGAGGATAATTTTAATTTTGTCTCTAAAAGGAAACCTTTACAATTACTTAGAAATTTACTTGATAAAGATACAGATGTATCAATTAATTTCAATGAAACAAATGTATCTTTCCAATTTGATAACATTATAATTTCTTGTAAATTGCTCGAAGGTGTATTTCCTGATTATGATAGAGTGATACCACCTACTTTCGAAAATAAATTGTTAATTGGCAAAGAAGAATTTATTGCTGCTCTGAAACGTGTTAGTGTTTTCACTGATAAAGCAACTAATCAAGTTAAAATGCACATAGAAGGACAAGAAATTACTCTCACAGGTAATGACGAAGAATATGCTAATGAAGGTATAGAAAAATTACAATGTACTTACGAGGGTGATGATATGGATATATCATTTAATAGTAAAACTTTTATGGAAATGCTACAGCAT
Source organism: Bacteroidales bacterium Bact_20 (assembly GCA_001603615.1). GTDB lineage: Bacteria > Bacteroidota > Bacteroidia > Bacteroidales > DTU049 > DTU049. The sequence continues at coordinate 10,680 of LUZL01000038.1, forward strand.
CTAGATTGCGAGAATATTAATATTCTGATGAATCAACCAAATACAGCTATTGTAATCACACCTGCAGAAGCAACTGAAAATGAAGATATTGTGATGCTTCACATGCCTATATCTCTTAAAGGAAGTGGTGATTATTAAAAAAAAATAATAATAATTCATAAAATTTGATTTTTTATTAATTAGAGTTCAAGAAATCTTGAACTCTAATTTTTTTTGTGCATTTATATAGCTCAAAAATAAAATATTTAAAGTATATTCAATTTCAAAAAATGTGTAATATCCAATTTTTACATTTATTTAGCTTTTTTTACTTTTGCCAAAAAAATGAACTCCACACTTTTATTGACTATTTTTATTTTTTACATTTGTTTGTTATTTCTAGCAGCATATCTCACTTCTAGAAAAGCAAATAATGAATCATATTTTTTATCTAATAGAAAAGCACCATGGTATTTAGTAGCTTATGGGATGATAGGTACATCTCTCACGGGAGTTACTTTTGTATCAGTGCCTGGATTAGTAGGTACGACTGGATTTACATATTTTATGGTTGTTTTGGGATATATTTTAGGTTATATAGTCATAGCATTTGTATTACTTCCTACATATTATAAAAATAACGTAACATCTATATATGAATATTTAAAAAACAGATTTAGCATACAAGCTCAAAAGTCTGGTTCCTGGTTATTTCTAATATCTAGATCTTTGGGAGCTTCATTAAGAATGTTTATTGTTATTGTAATATTACAAACTTTTGTGTTAAGTAATTTTGGAATCCCATTTTGGTTAAGTACGATAATTTTTTTAATAATTATTCATGTTTATACATTGGTAGGTGGAGTTAAAACCATAGTATGGACAGATACTATTCAGACTACTTTTATGATAGCATCCCTTATATTAACAATATATTTTATAGCTCAATTTATGAATACTAATATTAATGGGCTCTTGGACAATGTTTTTAATAGTAATTATTTTTATATTATAGATAGTAATCCAGCATCTAAAAACTTTTGGGCTAAACTACTAATAAGTGGCATGTTTATAACTATCTCTATGACTGGTTTAGATCAAGAAATGATGCAAAAAAATTTATCTATTTCTACTTTGAAAAATTCCCAAAAAAACATGATGGTATTTAGCATAATTTTAGCAATAGTAGATTTTATATTTCTAATACTTGGTGGCTCTTTATATTTATATGCAGACTATGTAAATATAGGTGCTTTACAAACTTCTGATTATTTATATCCTACTATATCATTTTATTATATGAATCAAATAGTAGGAATAATATTTTTCATAGGAATGATAGCAGCATCTTTTTCTGGTACAGATGCAGCACTCACAGCACTTACAACATCTATAACTATAGATCTATTAAATTTACCTCAAAAAATACAATCTAATAAAAAGCTGAAACAATACAGGATGTTAATACAATGGTGTGTCTCAGTAGGTATGTTTATTCTGATAATGATATTCTATGCAGCAAATAACAAAGCTATTTTAGACACATTATTTACTATAGCTGGCTATACTTATGGTCCGCTACTTGGATTATTTGCTTTTGGAATATTAACAAAAGCAAATATAGATGGTGGTAGCATTTGGCAAGTAGTGTTATTCAGTCCTTTATGTTCATTGGCACTAATGAAAATATTAAAAACTAATTTTCAATTTTATGTCGGGTGGGAAGTTCTAGTAATAAATGCTTTAATTACTTTCATACTTTTATGGATGATCAGGGAGCAAAGAGATTCCCAATTTGAGTTAGCACACCAATAACTTTATTTTTAAAACCAGGAATATAAACAACTTTCTTATTTTTTAATGCTTTTAGAGACTTTTTGGCTACAACATCAGGTTGCATCCACAAGTGTTTTGGTACAGTAGAACGATCAAAATCTTTAAATACTTCAGTATAGTGAAAACCAGTATTGGTAAGACCAGGGCATAAGGCTTGAATTTTTATATTGTGTTTTTTTACTTCTTTTTGTATAGCTTTAGACAAGTAAACTAAATAAATCTTATTAGCTACATAGATAGCACTACCTTTGAATGGGAAAAATGCAGCTAAAGAAGAAACATTTATTATATAGCCATATCCTCTCTCTCGCATCACAGGAATAGCTGCTCTACAAAAACGTGTAGATGCTTTAACATGCACATCTATTATCTGAGATATTTGTTCTTTTTGTAAATTATGAAAATCTCCACGTAGTCCAAATCCTGCACAGTTAATTAGTAAATCTAAATTTGGAGTATTTGCAATGTATTCTTCAATAATTTCTATACCTTGCTCTGTAGATAAGTCTGCTATTATAGTATTCACATTTATTGAATACTTATCTTTTAAGTCTTTTGCTAATTGTTCTAATTTATCTTGTCGTCTAGCTACCAGAGTGATATCATGTCTCATAGCAGCTAATTCTGTAGCAAAAGCCTCTCCTATTCCACTAGAAGCACCAGTGATAAGAGCTATTCCATTAGATTTTTTAATATCAATCACCTTCATAGAAAATTAATATGTTTGCAAAAATAATTGAAATAAAAATATATTTATCAAAAAATGATATTTTTAATAAAAAAATTTTTTTTTAATTCTTTTATTATTTTTTAATTAACTTTGTAACATAAAAATTATACATGTCAAAGATAGAGCTTGAAGTTAGCGGGCTAATGCCTAGTAGTCCATCTATAAATGCCTATGCTATTATATTAATAGAAAAATATGGTAATCGCACTTTACCGATGTTAATAGGTGTATCAGAAGCTCAATCTATAGCTATTGCTTTAGAAAAAATTTCCTATCCTCGTCCTTTGACCCATGATTTATTTATACAATTGATAAAAGAAATAGACATTAGAATTGTAGAAATTCTCATTTATAAATATGACGAAGGTATTTTTTATGCATATTTAGTAATTGAATTTAATGGACAATTAAAAAGAATAGATGCACGGCCATCAGATTGTATAGCTATAGCTCTGAGAGTTAATGTACCTATATTCGTTTATGAACATATATTAGATGAGGTAGGTAATATTTTTGAGAATAAATATGAGATACATAAAAAAGAATCTGACATAGATGAAAACGAAAGTAATTATGATATTACTCAAGATTTTTCACTAGAGAAATTAATAGATTTAGATCCTCAATTTATTAAAAAAAGATTAGAAATTTTAACTATAGAAGATTTAAAAATTTTATTAGACAAATGTGTAGAAGGTGAGCTATATGAATTAGCATCGTTGATAAGAGATGAAATTAAAAAACGAGAACAAAAATAACTAAACATATGTTAAGATTTAGATTAATTATCATGAACTTTTTTCAATTTTTTATATGGGGTTCATGGCTTTTAACAATAGGAGCATTTTGGTTTCAGTATAAAGGATGGTCTCCTACAGAGTTTGGATTAGTATTCTCTACCATGGG
>LUZL01000039.1 GCA_001603615.1 Bacteroidales bacterium Bact_20
TGAGACCAATTTTCTAGAGGAGTTACATAACCAGGAGCAGAATAATGTCCATAAGCCAATACTTTGTAGCAATAATTTTTACCATTTACTAATCCAGTGTCTACATATTCTGCATTTACAGTTTTAGCAAGCAACTCATAAGACATAGAAACATCATTAAATCTATATACATAAAAACTATCATTAGACCATGGTACTTGATAATTATATTTTAAATGTATTTTTTTATCACTTGGAGTAGCTGATAAAAAAACTGATGAAGCAGCTGATGAGCTATTAATATGATGCCAACTGCCATCAATCTGATTTAACAGACGTATTTGATAATGATAATTTTTGTTTTTAGTATCTATATTTTGATGTAGTAGAACTGTATCATCTAAGCCGTATTTACTAGTCAAAAAATTATAATTATTTCCAGTCAGATTCTCACCATAATAAACATCATATTTATATGGTCCTGGATATGTAATAGTATCTAAATCATCAGGTTTAGACCATTGTACTAATATTTCTCCACTTACATCATTAGTAGTGTTTACACTCACATGAGTAATCACTGGAGCTACTTCACTGAGTATGGCACAAGCTTCATTAGACACTTTACTCTCTGCACCATCTGAGAAATAAGCATATACTCTATAGCAATATTCATTTCCTATAGATAAATTTCCTTCATTGATATAATCTGTATATGTAGTATCCAATATTGTAAGAGTGGAATCTATCAATACAAAGCCGAGAGAGTCAGGTAATCCATATTCACATAATCCCTGCACATATGAAGTATGATTATTTTTTCTAAAAATTTTGTAACCAATAGCATTATCACATAATTCTTTATTCCATGTAAGATCTATGCCATATGGAGTGGCTGTAGCCTGTAGATTTTCTGGAGCTGGTGCAATGACAGAAACATTTATTTTTTTATAAACTTCAGGTATATCTGCTACTCTAGTAAAACCAATATTATCTAATCCCCAATGATCATAATCATAATTTGTGGATGCATCTTGATACCATCTAATACGAGTATTTGGTGTCAATGCACTAGCTGGCAATAAAATGGTATAATTATTCCAACGTATAAAATTAGGTTCGTGACCTCCCTCAGCTAGGTATTTAGGATTAGGATTGAAATATACTATATTTACCCAGTTACTTTCTAAATCGGTTGTATTATATTGCACATAAACTCCCTCATCTGGTTCATCAGGACCCTCACAACTACTACCACCATACCCAGTATGTTCTTCGTAACGCATATCAAATTCTAAAATATAATCACCATCAGAAAGATCTAAAACTGGGCTAGTTAAATATCGCGGTGCAGCATCATTTTTACCATACCATATATATTTAGAATTGTCCCATCCATTACCGCAAGGATTATTAAACATTACAGGAACATTAGAATAGAAAGGAGCTAAAAGTCCATTATTAAAATTATACAAATGAGCTGAGTAATTATCTTGATTTAATACATCTACACGAAAATTTAAACTATATGTGTTTTTAGAAACATTTTCACAATCAGCATTCCAATTAAAAATTGACGACACATTATTCACTCCTTTTATAGGTTGGGGAAAAGAAGCTCCCATATTTATTAATTGACCAGATGCTGTTAATATCAAGGTATCATTATAAATTAATGAAGCAGAAACAGGAAATACTAAATTATCACCAGCAATAACGCATGTATCAGAAGGACTATTAAGAATAGGACTTATACTTTGACAATCATTTACTATAATAGTAACATCTCT
>LUZL01000040.1 GCA_001603615.1 Bacteroidales bacterium Bact_20
TATTCCTCGTAATCTCGGAAAATCTATAAACACACCAAATAATGAAATGTTTCCAGTGGTAGTAGGTGATACCATGCTATATTTTTCATCTAATGGCTTTGGTGGCATGGGTGGTTTAGATATTTTATCTTGTAAAATTAAAAATGATGTCGTTATTAGCGACCCTATCTTATTACCTTATCCTATTAATTCATCTGGTGATGATTTTGGAATTATTTACCTCTCAAAAGATAGAGGTATTTTCACTTCTAATAGGAGCGGAGGCAAAGGTGATGATGACTTTTATTATTTTTCATATGCTCCTGTAATGTTAAATGCTAGAGGCAAAGTGATAGATAAAAATACAAGAATGCCTTTAGCACAAGCATTAATCACACTTAGTATAAATGATACTATAATAGATACCACTTATACAAATAACGAAGGAGAATATTTTCTGGAAAATATTATTAATGATAAGAAATATAAAATAAAAGCTATCAAAAGAGATTATATACCTCAAGAAAAAGAATTAAATACTTTCGGAGAAAAAAGATCGCGAACACTGTCTAGTGAGACTGGACATAATATAGATTTCGAACTATTCAAAGTCACAAAAGAAGAAATAGTGATTAATAATATTTATTATGATTTCGATAAATGGACATTGAGACCAGAGTCTTTTGTAGAATTAGATAAAATAGTTGAGATCTTAAATGAAAATCCACAAATGATAATACAAATTAACTCTCATACAGATGCCAGAGGTAGCGATGAATATAATCTATCACTATCCGAAAAAAGAGCTCAAAGTGTGGTTAATTATTTAATATCTAAAGGTATAAGTCCATCAAGACTAAAATATAAAGGCTGGGGAGAATCTAATTTATTAATAAAAGATGCTCAAACTGAGGAAGAGCATCAATTAAATAGAAGAACTACTTTTAACCTCTTGAATGTAGATGAATGGAATCAATCATTCTACGATCAGATATATACTAATGTGTCTCAACAGTATAATGAAAAAACAGTTTTTAATCATCAAATATACATTGGTTCTTCTATAGATAGCAATATAGATTCTCTTATTTCCATTATTTCTCAGTATGAGACTAATCTGAAAATTACAAAAATTACCGAAGATGGCATTGATAGATATTATATAGGTCCATTTTTCTTGTATGATGAGGCATTTACCCTTTGGGAAAAAATCAGACTCATACAACCTAATGCATATATTGCTATTTTCAAAAATAGTGAACCAGTGGGAAAGATACAGTTAAATTAAAAAAAATTAAGATTATGAAACATAAATATTTATTATTTTTATTTAGTATTATTACTACAATAACGTATGCACAAAGAGATATACAATTAACGCAATATTCACTTAATATGCCATATTATAATGCTGCATTTACTGGTTTAGACAAAGGAATACATTCTTTACTTTTAGTGCGTTCACAATGGATAGGTTTTACTAAACCTCCTGAAACCCAATTTATAGATTTTAATGGTTACATTAATAAGATAAAAAGTGGAGTAGGACTAACTTTAATACATGATCAATTAGGATACGAAAATAATTATAATCTTCATCTTAATTATGCTTTTCCTTATTATTGGGATGATAACAAGGCTATTTCTATAGGTGCATCATTTAATGTTTTATGGAAAAGATTAGATGGCTCTGAGCTAATATACGAAGATATGACTGATCCTAATGCTATCTTAGCTAATGAAAGTTTTTATAATTATAGTATGAATTTAGGAGTTGCATTGTTATTAAATGATTTTCAATTTGGTATTTCTACAATTTATTTGACTAATACTAATGCTCATCTAAGCGATTTCAAAAAACCAGGAAGACATTATTATGCTTTTGGACAATATAAATTTAATGTAAATGATTATCTATCTTTGACACCTTCATTTTTGGTAAAAACTGATTTTGTTGTCTATCAAGGTGATATATCTTTGTTATCAATATATCAGAATACTTTGTATCTGGGTGTGAACTACCGCATTAATGAA
>LUZL01000041.1 GCA_001603615.1 Bacteroidales bacterium Bact_20
AGATTTGTTTTATTGTGCAATCTCCCTGCTGTATCTATTATTGCTACATCATAATCTCTAGATTTAGCAATATTGACAGTGTCATAAGCCACAGCACCAGGATCTACATTCATACCATGCTCTACTATATCTACTCCCACTCTATTTGCCCATAATTTTAATTGCTCTACAGCTGCAGCTCTGAATGTATCAGCTGCCCCTACCACGACTTTTTTATTTGCATTTTTAAATTGATGGGCTAATTTGCCAATAGTTGTTGTTTTGCCAACTCCATTGACACCAACTACTAAAATCACATATGGTTTTGCATCATTATCTTCTATTTTTGGCATATTTTCTAAGCTTTGTTCTAGAATCTCTCTAATACTAGATTTGATAATTTCATTTAATTCATCATCAGATTTATATCTGGTTTGCTTAGCTTTTTTTTCTATTAAATCTATTATTTTAATAGTAGTTTTGATGCCCACATCTGCCTCTATTAATATTTCTTCTAATTCATCTAATAATTCATCATCTACAGAAGTTTTACCTACTATGAGACGATGTATTCTAGTAAATAAATTACTTTTGGTAGGTTCTAATCCCTTATCTAAAGAATCCTTAGTACTCTTTTTAAATAAATTAAATAATCCCATTTAAAAAATTTTTGCAAAATTACAAATAAAAACAGTATTATTTTTTTAAAATTAGAGTGTAAGAAAGGACTAAAAATAAAATTTATATTAATTTAATGTTAATTTTCTATATACAAATCAAAATATATTTTATATTTTTGCATTATCAATAAAATATATATAAAAAAATGGGTACAGAGAAAATTTTATTTACTCAAACAGAATTAAATAATTTAATGAATAGATATCATTTCTCAGAAGAAATGATTGATATAGTAAAAAATGAAAATCTTTTACCTTTGAGCTTGTTGTCTAGGTTGCAGACAGCTTATCCACAATATTCATTAATGAAAAATCCTAATAAGATAGATTTTAATGAAAAAGATAGATGGGTGGGGCTAAAAGGATTTAGAGAAATCGTAGATAAATTAGCAAAGCATGGTATAATCATTGACAAAGTGCCAGAGAGAGAGGTTTTTATACACGTATATAGATTTATGGTAACTGCACACGTGTTAAACTTAATTGATTGGAATAATTATCAAAATGATCCCTTATTTTATCTTACTTTTCCACAACCTGATATGGTACGCGAGCACGCTAGACTAAAAATATTAGCTGCTAAAACAGATGAAGAAAGAGAAGCTATCGTTAAAGAATATATCAAAGAGACTAATCCTCACGATGGTAAACAAAAATTAAATAAACCTACATACATTAATGAGAATGGAGAATTGGAGCTGCTAGATGGACTTCAGCATAAATATTCTTCAGTAGTTTTGATATTAGACGAGCAAACACAAAATTGCTTTGGTTTTTGTACTTATTGCTTCCGTCACGCTCAGGTAAGAGGTGATGAAGATATGTTTGCTCAGAAAAGTATAGAACAAGTCATCGGTTATCTAAAAAGACATAAAGAAATTACTGATATATTGATAACAGGTGGAGACGCTGGATATATAACTCCAGCTAGATACAAAGAATACATCATTCCTATTATAGAAGATCCAGAATTATCTCATATCAGAACCGTTCGCCTGGGCACTAGGGTACTTAGTTATTATCCTGAGAAAATTTTATCTCATAAATATGATGAGATGCTCAATTTATTCAAAATGCTCTACGATAATGGCGTGCAACCTATGATAGTATCTCACTTCTCTACTCCTAGAGAAATAATGAATATCACTACTATCGCTGCTATTCGTAGATTAAAAAGCTATGGTGTAAATCTAAAAAGCCAAAGTCCCATAATGAATCATATCAGTATGTATGAAGATGAAAATGGTAATATAGATGTAGATCGTTCTGCTCAAAATTGGATAGATCTAGCTAATATCTTTGCTATGCTAGGTGTAGGATTCCATGCAATGTATATACCTCGTCCTACTGGAGAAGTAGAATATTTCACGCGTCCATTATCAGATATTAATAAAGTGTTTAATAAAATATACAAAAGTTTAGCTTCTATAAATCGTCCTACCAGATATATTACTATGACTTTATCTGCTGGCAAAATTTCTCTATTAGGTGATACTAAAATAGATGATGACAGGATATTTGTACTTAAATTTAATGAAGGTAGAGATATGAACTGGTGCGATAATGTATATTTCGCAGAATATGATGAGGTAACTAGTAGTATGGCTAAGCTGAAACCATACAAAGCTGATAAATTTTTCTATGAAGATGAACTAGAACAAATAGAAAATAATCTAGAAAAAAATATTCTGGAAGCTCAGAAACATCATAAAATTTCCGAAAGATAATATCTAATTTTTTTAATATGATTAATAAAATCATTGAAACTCCTAAAGAGGCTGTAGCAGATATTTTTGATGGAGCTACTATTATGATCAGCGGATTTGGTGAGGCTGGTAGTCCTATTGAATTAATACATGCTTTAATAGATCAAGGAGCAAAAGATTTGACTATTATTAGTAATAATGCAGGTAGTGGTCATGTAGGATTGGCTGCATTATTAGAAAATAAACGTGTTAAAAAAATTATTTGTTCTTATCCTAAAACAGCTTTTTCAGAAGTATTTCCCAATTTATATTGCAATGGAGAAATAGAATTAGAATTGGTCCCACAAGGGACTCTAGCAGAACGTATCCGTTGTGGTGGCGCAGGTATCCCTGCATTTTATACACCTACCAGCGTGGGAACTCCCCTAGCAAAGGACAAAGAAATTAGAGAAATTAATGGGAAACTATATGTCTTAGAGTATGATCTAAAAGCCGATTTCGCTCTAGTAAAAGCTTATAAAGGTGATAGATATGGTAATTTAATTTATTACAAAACTGCAAGAAATTTCGGACCTATAATGTGTATGGCAGCCAAAACTACCATTGCACAAGTCAATAAAATTGTTGAATTAGGCGACATAGACCCAGAGATAGTAGTTACTCCTAATATATTTGTACAAAGAGTGGTAGAAGTAGCTAATCCTTTACACGAACACGTTTTAATTAGTCAAAATAAAAAATATCCATGGACAGAATAAACATAGGATGGAGTAAGGATGAGATGGCAAAATTAGTAGCCAATGATATCCCTGATGGCTCATATGTGAATCTAGGTATTGGTATACCAGAATTAGTAGCTAATTATATACCAGAAGATAGAGAAGTTATTATACATACAGAAAATGGCTTACTAGGAGTTGGGCCTGCACCAGCACATGGGGAAGAAGATTTTGATCTTATTAATGCTGGTAAAAAACCTATTACTGCAATCAAAGGTGCTTGCTTTTTCCATCATGCAGATAGCTTCGCTATGATACGCGGTGGTCATTTAGACTTCACTATTTTGGGAGCTTATCAGGTATCTCAAAGTGGCGATTTAGCTAATTGGTCTACAGGTAGCCCCTCTGATATTCCTGCTGTAGGCGGTGCTATGGATCTAGTACAAGGTGTTAAAAATGTTTTTGTGATTATGAGTCACACTACTAAAGATGGAACACCTAAAATCGTTAAAAAATGTTCCTATCCTCTTACTGGCGTTAAGGTAGTATCTCGCATATATACTGAACTAGCTATTATAGATGTTACTCCTCAGGGATTAAAAGTTAGACTAATGGCACCAGACATTGATGAGGCTACACTAATAAATAAAACTGAAGCAGATTTGCTATTTTAATAGAAAATATTTTATCAATAGATTTTTGGATTTTAATAAAAATTTTTTAAGAAAATAATTTAATTTTTTGAGAAATATACAACTAATTAATATTAATATATAATTTTGCACCACAATAAAATTAATATATATGACAGAGTTTAAAAAAGACGAACTTTTATATGAAAGAGCCAAGAAAGTACTGCCAGGGGGCGCTAGTAGAAATCAAGTATTACGCCAACCTCATCCAGTATATGCAGCTTATGCTAATGGTTCGTATTTAACAGATGTTAATGGGAAACAATATATAGATTTCTCAGCCAATATTGGATCATTAATTCATGGTCATGCTCATCCTAAAATCATTGAAGCTGCATATGAGCAAATGAAAAAAGGTACTGCATATATGGTAGCTACTGAGGTGGAGGTAGAATATGCTGAATATATGATAAATAGGATTAAATCTTTTGATAAAATTAGATTCTTAAACTCAGGTACAGAAGCTGTAATGCATATGACAAAAGTAGCTAGAGCTTTTACTGGAAGGTCTAAAATTATAAAATGTGAAGGTGCATATCATGGTACCTATGATGTAATTGAAGTAAGTCAAAAACCTAATCCTAGTAATTGGGGAGATAAAAGGCGTCCTAATTCTATCCCACATACTCCCGGAGTACCTAAAGGTGTATTAGACTCTGTTATTATAATTCCATATAATGATTTAGAAAATACACTTGAAATATTAGAAGAAAATAAAGATGATCTAGCATGCGTGATAATAGATCCTATGCCACATAGAATCAATATGTTACCAGCTAGTAAAGAATATGTAAATGCTATTTATAACTGGACGAGAAAAAATGGTACTCTATTTTGCTTTGATGAGGTAATTACCTTCAGAGCTCACTATTCTGGTATGCAACAATGCTATGATATACAACCTGATCTTACTTCTTTAGGAAAAATAATTGGTGGGGGGTTTCCTATAGGCGCTTTTGGTGGAAGAGATGACATTATGGAAGTGCTAGATCCTATTTGTAATTATTATAAATATCCTCTTTCGGGAACATTTTCAGCTAATCCTGTGTCACTAGTAGCAGGTTTGACCGCAATGAAACTTTTTGATCAAAATGCAGTATCTGAGTTAAATGCTTTGACTGATAAGTCTCGTTCTATGATAAATGAAGCTATTAAAATAGCTCAAGTACCTATTTCTATTTCTGGTGATGGATCTGTTTTTAGATTACATTTCTCAGATAAAGTACCTATAGATTATCGTGAAAATTATTATAATGAGTTGAACCAAAAAGAAGCTATTAAAAGATTCGTAGATTATATTTATGATCACGGCATTATTTGCGTTAATTCACTTGCATTTTTCTTAAATACAACTATGACAGATAAAGAGATTACTATTTTAGCAGATACCTTATTAGACGCTTTCAAAGAAGTTAAACCATATATTAAATAATTTTTATGAAAACAGCTTATATATGTGATGCCACTCGTACACCAATAGGTAAATATGGTGGATCTCTATCTGGCATCAGAGCTGACGATTTAGCTGCTCTTGCAATTAAAACCTTAATAAATCGGAATAATAATTTAAATACTAGCGATATAGATCAAGTGATTTTTGGGTGTTCTAATCAAGCAGGAGAAGATAATCGCAATGTGGCCCGCATGGCTTTGCTTTTAGCAGGATTGCCTCATACTATTCCAGCAGTTACGGTGAATCGTCTTTGTGGATCAGGGATGGATGCTGTAGCATATGCTTCCTTACTAGTAGCTACAAGCAATGCTGATATTGTCGTTGCTGGTGGTGTAGAAAACATGAGCAGAGCTCCATACGCTATGAATAAAGCAGACAAAGCTTTTGATCGCAATATAGCTATATATGATACTACTCTCGGATGGCGTTTTCCTAATCCTATTATGGAGAAATTATACGGATTAGATAGTATGGCAGAAACAGCAGAAAATCTAGCTAATGAAATGCACATTTCTCGCTATGATCAAGATCATTTTGCTTTTTTGAGTCAAAAAAAAGCGAAAGAAGCTCAAAATAATGGTTTTTTTTCAGAAGAAATATTCCCTGTATTAATAAATCAACCCAAAGGTGATCCAATAATCTTTGATAAAGATGAGCATCCACGCGAAACATCAATAGAAAAATTAACTTCTCTAAAGCCTATAACAAGGAAAGATGGTACTATTACTGCAGGTAATTCTTCTGGCATTAATGATGGTGCTGCTTGCTTATTGATAGCTTCTGAAGATGCTATAAATAAATATAATCTTAACCCACTAGCTAGAATCGTTGGCTCCCAAACTGCTGGTGTGCTTCCTAGAATTATGGGAATAGGTCCAGTGCCAGCTACTAATAAATTATTAAAAAAGTTAAATTTGACATTTGATGATATAGATTTAATAGAGCTAAATGAAGCTTTTGCAGCACAAGCATTAGCGTGTATCAGGAGTTGGCAATTACAAGATGACGATCCACGCATTAATCCACAAGGTGGTGCAATAGCCCTAGGACATCCATTAGGGATGTCTGGAGCCAGATTAGTAACTACTGCTGTATATCAATTAAAAAGAAATAACCTTTCTAGAGCTCTAACTACTATGTGTATAGGAGTAGGACAAGGTATAGCGATGATTTTGGAAAAAGTATAAATTCTTTATATATTAATAAAAAAAAGATGAATGTTAGTATTAGCATTCATCTTTTTTTGGTATATTTTACTTTCTAATACAAAAAGTTTTTTAATGATAGCTTATGTTTGCCTTACTTCTAATTAAATATCTAAGAGAAAATTCAAATCCACCATTGCTATTAGTGGCTGCTGAAAGATCAGAAACATTTATATCATAGCTAAAACCAAAACCTATATCTCCTACTTCAAGCATCAATTGAGCTATAGCAGCATCTCCAGTTCTATAATATCCTCCTACTGTCAAATAGATAGCACGAGCAAATCCAGTATAATGTGATTCCTCCCTTAGAGTATATCTTAATAATATTCCAGGTAATATCTCATTCTGTTTCCCTTGTACCATATATAAAAATCTAGGCATAATAGATAAATTTGTATTTTCTATACCAATTTGTCCTTGAGCATGTAAAGCGATTCTCATTTTTAGTTGCTCTTCTGAACCAGAATAAAATTTATATTTTGGCTGATTCAAATGAAATAAACCAAAACCTACATTTACTCTATAACCATCATTAGAAGACATAGTTCTAGAACCTTTTATCATATTCCATTGTAAACCTAGTCCAAAATCTGGAACACCAAAAGAAGTTTTCTCAAAATACTCACCACTAGGTAGGGTAGGATTAAAACCAGGATAATTTTCATCGTATTGACTACCCCATTGCAATTCACTTTCATTGAAAGCTTTCTGTACATATCCACCATAAATGCCAGCACCAATGTAATTACCCTCTCCTACTCTAACATGATATGCAATATTTAGAGTATAATTCTGAGTAGATAATTTCATAGGACCAGCTACATCATTGTAAAATAATAAACCTAGTCCCAAAAAACCAGATTTTTTTGCTGGATTATAAGAAGAATATTCATAAGATAGGTCAAAAGTATTAAAACCTTTTTGGATATTATGCCATTGGCTTTTATAATTACCAGCTATCTTGTGATTACCGTCAAAATATCCTGTAAATGACGGATTAATTACTAAAGGTGCTTCATAAATTTGCGAGAAATGCACGTCCTGTGCTCGCAATAAAACACCTAAACTGATTAAAAAAATTACAAATAAAAATTTTTTCATAGCTATATATTTTTTAAAATTTACCTAATTAATAAAATATGACCACTTATAGTTTCTTGTTGTCCATTATAATAGTTAACTCTTAACATATAAGTATAATCTCCAGCTAATGCAGGTTCCCCTTTATAAGTCCCATCCCAGCCTTGTTTTAGATCAGTAGTATGGAAAACTAAATTACCCCATCTATCAAATATAGAGAAATCTATACTAACAATACCTTTTCCATATACTTTAATCATTTCATTTTCACTATTACCTATATTATCTGGAGCAAAAACATTAGGTATATATACATGATAATCTAAACACTCCTCTATGCCTGAAGCTATTATGACAGAATCTTTATCTCTGCAATTATTTATATCTGTTACAGTAACATAATATACTCCTGGAGCCAAATCATTTATAATATTTGAGGTATGATATGTATTCCACAAATACGTATATGGTGGACTCCCTCCTGATACCTCTACCCAAGCTTTTCCATCATTACCGTTGAAGCATGTTTCGTCTGTAGAATATACATTAGCATTAGGAGAGGGATATACTACAATGTCTATAGTTGCGGTATCTCCGCATAATCCACTAATCATATATGTAATCGTATGTTCTCCAGCTCCCGCAGTGTTTGGACTAAATAAACCCAAATAAGGATCAATTATTCCAGGACCTAACCATATACCACCAAAGGTTGCTGCTGTAAGTACTATTGTAGACTGATTTTCACACAGATTATTTACAGGATTTATAGTCGCATTAGCAGGACTGTTTACATTAACAACTACTGTAATGCTTGATGAACAGTTACCATTTGAACCAGTAACTGTATATGTTGTAGTAACTGCTGGTGTTACTGTAATACTTGATCCAGTTGCTCCAGTACTCCAATTATATGCACTAGCTCCACTAACACTAAGTATTGAACTCCCTCCATTACAAATTTCACTTGGAGTTGCATTTACAACTAAAATAGGTATTGAATTCACTGTGATTGTAATGAAACTTGTTCCACTGCAACTGCCACTTGTCCCTGTTACCGTATATGTCGTCGTCGCTGTAGGATATACTGTAATGTTATTTCCTGAATAACTGTTTGTGCCATCTGTCCATATATACGTCGTGGCTCCACTTGCTGACAATGTGGTGCTGCTTCCTGTACATATGTTCATTGAACTTGCACTCGCTACTATCGTTGGTGTA
>LUZL01000042.1 GCA_001603615.1 Bacteroidales bacterium Bact_20
TAAAGGATTAAGAGAAAATTATTAAAAATTAAAAATAATAGTTGTACAAATTTATTTTAATCAACTAAAAATAGTTAGAATCAATAATCGTAAAGATTATTGATTCTAACTATTAATCATAAAACATTTATGTTTAACTTTTCATGTTAAATATTTTAATTACTTTTGAAAAAAAATTATAAAAATTATGGAATATTCATCTGAAGTCATAGCAGAAATGCTGTCGCTTACCAAAGAAGGTAAACGTGAATTCCTAGATAATCTCTACGAATTTCTCACAGAGAATAAGTTGACAGCTCTAGATTATCAAAGAATAAAGATTTTATCTACTGCTCCTATATGTCCTAGATGCGACTATGAGCATGTAGCTAAAACTGGTATTAGTGATGGCAGGCAAGTCTATCAGTGTAAAAGTTGTAAGTATAGATTCAGAGAGACTGCTAAATCTATTGTTTATTACTCACATAAATATTATCTTATGCTTGATTATCTAAAATGCATGCTAGAAGGAAAAAGTCTCAGAGCTTGTGCCAGAGAAGTCGGTATCAGTTTACCAACTAGTTTCAAATGGCGACATAGAATTCTATCAGCTATCCAAGGATTTGAAGGTGGAATCACTTTCTCTGGAATTACTGAAGCAGATGAGCTATTAATGGAATATTCAGAGAAAGGACGAAGGTTCAAAAGTTTAGAAGAGAAAGAGCAAGCTATGAAGACTGTACATCCTAATGTAGCAGTGCTAGTGATGACAGATAGAGAAGGCAATTTACTTTTCAAACATACAGGTGAGCATAGAGTATTAAACGAACAGATAAAAAATGAATTGAAGCATAGAGTGTCAGAAAAAAATACTATCTGTATAAAACCAAACGAAGAGTTCAAAAAGGCAGTGATGAAATCTAAAAGTAAAAAAGTCTTAGTAAGAAAGCACACAAAGGGATTAGCAGTATATAGCACACAAGTAGCAGAGAATAAGATTAAAAATCTCCTTATTTGGATGAGTAGATTCAGAGGAGTAGCTACTAAGTATCTGCAAAACTACTTAATGTGGTTTATGGTGATGAATAAGTATCTGAAAGATGAGGTGGTGTCTGATGTTGGAAGATTACTAAATTTATCATCGCATGATAGATGGGCATGGAAGCGGTATTTTAAGTTGATAAAACTGAAATATTAGATATCATGGAAAGTTAAACATTTTTGTTTTGCTCATTTTCCAATTCGTTTTATATACCACGTCATCTATATAATGTTACTACTCCCCTCTTCTCATATGTATCTCCATTTATTAAATTTATCTTCAATAAATATACATATAATTGCTCGGGTTCTGGATTATTATCAAAGGAATCTCCATTCCAGCCCTCATTTAGATTATTTGTCTCAAATACTATTCTCCCATTTCTATCAAATATTGTAAATGAATATTCTTTTGATTTTAAAAAAATCCCCCTAGGTATAAAAATTTGATTTTCTATTATTTGACTACTTGGTGTGAATCCTGTAGGCAAATAAATTCTTGGTGGTTGATGCAGATCTATCCATAGTGAATGTATAGTATCATAATCATTAAATGGTGCGTCTATATATATAGGCCATTCTATTTGATATGAGAAATG
>LUZL01000043.1 GCA_001603615.1 Bacteroidales bacterium Bact_20
ATATATAATTTATTGATAAAAAATGAAATAAGTTTCTCTGAAGTTGCTAAAAAATACTCTAAACTAGAAGGAGATATTACTCAAGGTGGAATGATTTTATCTGCTAATGGAGGATTCTCTCTATCATCTAATGAAATAGATCCTAAATATTTACCTATTTTAGATACTATGAAAAATTCTAAGTTTTCTAAACCATTTCTATATATAGAAAGCGATGGCACACCTACATATAGAATATTGTGGTTAAAAAACTATGTACCACCACATAAAGCTAATTTGAAAACAGATTATTACGCTATACAATTAATAGCTCTGGAAGAGAAAAAAAATCAAGCACTATCTAAATGGGTAAATGAAAGATTGAACGAAGTCTATGTGAAAATAGATGAAAACTATTTAGGTTGTGATTTTAAGTATCCATGGATAAAAAAATATTAACTTATGAAATTTAATAATGATACTGAAGCTGCTAAAAGTTTAGTAGAATTTTACGAAAATTTAAAAAAAGAAACTGCAAAAGTTATTGTAGGTCAAGAGGATGTGATAGATAAACTATTAATATCTTTATTTACACAAAATCATGCTTTATTAATAGGTGTCCCTGGCTTGGCAAAAACACTTTTGATAACTACGATTTCTCAAATTTTAGGTTTATCTTTTAATAGAATACAATTCACACCAGATCTGATGCCTTCAGACATTTTAGGTACAGAAGTACTAGACGAACATAAAAATTTCCATTTCAATAAAGGACCAATATTTGCTAATATTATTCTGGCTGATGAGATAAATAGAACACCACCTAAAACTCAATCTGCACTTTTGGAAGCTATGCAAGAACGCTCTGTATCTATAGCAGGTAATACTTTCCAATTAGATCGCCCTTTTTTTGTTTTAGCTACTCAAAATCCAATAGAACAAGAAGGTACATATCCATTGCCTGAAGCTCAACTCGATAGATTTATGTTCTCAATATGGTTAGATTATCCATCTATTAATGAAGAAATAGAAATTGTGAAAAGAACAACTTTTGTAGAGATGCCTACTGTTAATAATATTATTGATAAAGAAACTTTACTTGAATATCAAAAATTGGTTAGAAAAATAAATGTACCTGATCATGTATACCAGTTTGCGGTAGAGATAACTGCTAAAACTCGTCCAGGATATTCTGATTGCCATCCTATGGCAAAGGAATATATAGCTTGGGGCGGTGGTCCTAGATCTAGCCAATTTATGATTTTAGGTGCTAAATGTCATGCTTTACTTAATGGTAAATTTGCCCCTGATAATGAAGATGTGATAGCAGTGTCTGATAGCGTGTTTAGACATAGATTAGTCCTCAACTATAGAGCAGAAGCTGAGGGAATAAGCACCATAGATATTATTCATGAAATTATTAAAGATTTAGAAAAAAATAATCTTAAAAAATAAAATTATTAATCTATTCTGACAAAAGGATTCTTTGCTTTTTCGTGTCCTATGCTAGTAGTATCTCCATGCCCTGGATACACCTTTACTACATCAGGTAAATTATAAAGTTTCGTTTTTATACTATTTACCAATTTATCCCAATCTCCTGTGATAAAATCTGTCCTGCCTACACTCTCATTAAATAATACATCGCCAGTAAATATTATAGACTCATTAGGGAAATAAAAACATAAAGAGCCATCAGCATGTCCTGGAGTATCAAAAACTTGAATATCAAAATCGTTAATTTTTATGTTTCCCTCATCAATAAATTTAATTTTATCTTTTGGGAGTATCTCTACTTGATCCATGCCAAATTGATCTGCTACATCCACGATGCTCTCATATAGAGAATAACCTTTCTCATTCATTAGAATATCTATATTGTAGATTTGATATAAATTGTAAATTCCCACTGCATGGTCTATATGAGGATGAGTAATCAAGCAAGCTTTTACCATCAATTGCTCCATTGTTAAATAATTTTTTAATGCTTCCCATTCTTCATTAGAATAATAACCAGCATCTATCAATAAAGCTTCATTTTTTTCATTACTAATCACATAGTTATTTACCATGAATGGGTTGCAAACAAATAATCTGATTTTCATATTTTAATAATTTTATAAATAACTAATTAATATTTGAAATTAAAAAAAAAAACAGTTCCATATCATTATGAATGTTACTGTATCATATTTGGTATTACATAATAAATATAGCCTTTTTGCAAAATATTTACATTGTTTTCATAAATTATATTTTGGTTATTAGCATTTGCTATTGATATTTTGCATAACATGGGTTTACGAGCTGGCAAAGTATTTTTTACTATTTTATTGTTATTAATTTTAGGATTTTTAGTTAAAGGAATAATGTATAAATAAAAATTGTTATTCTCATTATTAGATTTATCTAATGAAAATCCTTTTGTGGCATCAAAAGAAAATAAAAATATGCTTTCGTTTTCATCATTATTTTTAGGTACTACATTAATTGAATAATTGAAATTTGTCTTTTCTACACTACCAGTGAAATATGATAAATAAAAATAATACAATTTTTTAATTTCATAAATCATTTTGTCTAAAGTAGCTTTCTCATATGCTATCTCTGGGATACCTCCTATCAAATCATAATAATAACTTCTCAACAAATATATGTCATCTGCTATTTCTTTAGCAATATCATAGTCTGTCTTAGTAACTATTTTATTTTCATAGTTTATTTTCACTCGTCTAATAGAATCTATATTGACATATTGCCTGATAGTATCAATCTTTTCTATATACAGATTAGTAATAAATAAATTGAATAAATCTGATGATGTATCATAGCTATAATCTAACCCTTTTTCATTTATATTTCTATGCTTAATTATGCTATCTTTAATGTCATCATTTATCAAATGCCAGCTTTTATATAAATCATTCAATATTAAAATTTTTTTAACCGCTGCAGGTTTATATTTCAAATAATATGTAGCTGCAGTATCTGGTAAAATATCTTTTGATATGCTAATATTATTTATCACAAAATGTGAAGATTTACTTTTT
>LUZL01000044.1 GCA_001603615.1 Bacteroidales bacterium Bact_20
GATCCTTGGTATCAAGTGAATTTGACACAAATACAAAGTGGTAATGCTCTATTAAATGGTCAAGCTCCTGAGAGTGTTTATGGACTTTGGTCTGCACCAGGTACTAGGTATAATAGCTATAGCAAATCAGATATTAATCAATATGGAGCTAGTGGTAAATTAAATTTAGATTTAGGTAATCACTCCATTCAGTTGGGTTTTCAATATGAGCAAAGAGATAATTATTATATAGGGTATTCTCCTGTAGGCTTGTGGACTCTAGCTAGACAGATATCTAATAAACATATTGATCAGTTAGACACTACAAACCCTATTTTAAGATATGATGCTAATGGTAATTTCTTGGATACTATTGATTTTGATAGATTATATGATCCTAATAATCAAGCATTTTTTGATTATAATGTCCGTCAACATTTAGGACTACCTGTAGATGGTACTGATTGGTTAGATATAGATTCTTACGATCCAGCAATGTTTCAGATAGATTGGTTTAATGCTGATGAATTATTAAACAATGGTAATAGCTATGTAGCATATTATGGCTACGATTACACTGGTACCAAACAAAAAACACGTGCTAGCTTTGATGATTTTTTTACTCAAAAAGATGAATTTGGCAATTATGCTAGACCAATACCTTCTTTCCAACCTATTTATATGGCTGGTTATATTCAAGATAAATTTGCAGCTTTTGAAGATTTAATTTTTAATATTGGTTTGCGTATAGATAGATTTGATGCTAATCAAAAAGTATTAAAAGACCCATTTTTATTCTATGAAGCTCGTAGTCTAAGAGAAGTGAAACAATTACAACCAGAATGGGATCATCCTGATAATATGGGCGATGATTTTGTAGTTTATGTAGATGAGATAAATAATCCTAGTAGACCAGTAGGTTATAGAAGTGGATATACTTGGTATAATGCTCAAGGTATTGAGATTACTGACCCTACTTTATTGAGAACATCCAGTGGTATAGCACCTTATTTAGTAGATCCTAGCTTGACACATCCTACTAGCGCTGCTTTCAAAGATTATGAACCACAAGTTACTGTTATGCCTCGTATAGCTTTTTCATTTCCTATTTCAGAGGAAGCTTTGTTCTTAGCTCACTATGATATTATTACTAAAAGACCTACTGAAGGTTTACGTTTAGATCCTACTAATTATTATTTCGCTCAAACACGAGGTGGTAGTGTTTTTAGCAATCCAGCATTGAAACCTGAAAAAACTATCGATTATGAAGTTGGTTTTCAACAAATGGTCGGACCATTGGCTGCTATTAAACTTAGCACTTATTACAAGGAGGTTAGAGACTTAGTTCAACTTTATCAATTTTTTGGTGCTTACCCAATAGACTATATGTCATATAATAATATTGATTTTGGAACAGTAAAAGGTTTTACAGTTACATTTGATCAAAGACGTTCTAATAATATTTGGTTCAAAGCATCTTATACTTTGCAATTTGCTGAAGGTACAGGCTCATCAGCTACTTCAGGTTATAATCTTTTAGCTACAGGGCAACCTAATTTACGTACCATCTATCCTCTTGATTATGATCAGAGACATGCTTTTACTTTAGTATTTGATTATAGATATGGTAGTGGAAAAGATTATAATGGTCCTAAAATTACCAAAAAAGTTGTTGAAAATGGTGAAACTAAAGTGAAAGAAACTAGAATTCTTGAAAATTTTGGTGTTAATGTTCAATTATTAGGTGGTAGTGGTACACCATATAGTAGATCTAGTAATGTTGTTTCTGCTTTATTAGGTGGTGGACAATATATATTATTAGGATCTATAAATGGTTCTAGAATGCCTTGGAACTTTACTGTTAATATGAGAATTGATAAAGAATTTTACTTAAAAATGAGTAAAAAACCTGAAAATTCTAACAAAAAAATGTATTTAGATGTATATTTAGAGGTTCTAAATCTTTTGAATACTAAAAATGTAATTGCTGTATATCGTGCTACTGGTAATCCTGATGATGATGGTTATCTCTCAGCACCTGAATATCAGACTGGTATACAATCTCAATTAGATGAGCAAGCATTCAGAGATTTATATAGAATCGCTGTGGACAGTCCTTATAATTATAGTTTACCGAGACGTCTTCGTTTAGGTGTTCTTATAGGATTTTAATTTTAAAAAAAATGAATGATATGATAAAAAAAGTATTTGTAACAGTCATCCTAGCGCTTTTTGTGGGACTTATTTTTGCTGAAAATGTTCCTACTGCTGGGAAAAATAAAAGTACTATTAGTACAGAGGAATTGAAAGAAGCTGCTGCAGGTTGTTTAGCAGGGGCTTTTTATACTGAACTAAATATAAATAATGTAAGAGCTAGAATTAATAGCGGTGGTGATATGTGGTGGGATCTAAATACAAGTGGAGGGCGTGGTACTGCTCAATATGAGATTCCAAGAGGTTCTAAAAAGACTTCTATGTTTGCTGGTGCACTATGGATAGGTGGTATTGATGTAAATGGTCAGCTAAAGCTAGCTGCTCAAAGATATAGACAAGTAGGTGTGGATTTTTTCCCAGGTCCATTGTCTATAGATGGTACTGCTTATATATCATCTGATGAATGTACTAGATGGGATAGAATATGGACTATTTATAGGAAAGATGTTGATAATTTTTTACTTTGGTGGTTAGAAGATTCTAGCAACATTTTATCTTATGATATACCTAAATATTTCTTTAATTACCCTGCTCATGGCGATCCTACTAAAGGACAATCTTTTTATATAGCTCCTTTTTATGATAACAATGGCGATGGCGTTTATAATCCTGGTGATGGTGATTATCCTTATTATGATATAGATAATAGTTTATGTAAACAAAATCTACCTACTTTGGAAACTGAAATGGGATATGTATTTGGTGGTAT
>LUZL01000045.1 GCA_001603615.1 Bacteroidales bacterium Bact_20
AACAAATTCTATTGGTATAGTAAAATATACACGAATAGGTTGCCCTTTTTGCATCCCAGGTTCCCATTTAGGCAAGGATTTTATTACTCTTACTGCTTCTTCATCACAACCACCTCCTATGCTTTGTGTCACTATTACATTCGTTATACTCCCATCTTTTTCTACTACAAATTGTATAATCACTGTGCCCTCTATTCCTTTTTCCCTAGCTTCAGTTGGGTAAGTTAAATTGGCTTTTATGTATTCTATTAAGGCACTATCACCTCCAGGAAATTGTGGATATTTTTCTATAAAATTAAAAATCTGCTCATCATTTTTTGTTTTTTTGCTATTATCTGATTGATTTTCTATTTGAGCACATGCTTGATAATTATGAAGAAATAAAAACACAATAAATAAATTTATTATTCTTGAGAATGTCATTTTTTAATTTTTCATAAAATTAAAAATATTTATTTGTTTTATAGTTTACAAATATTTACAAATGAATATGTTCGTAAGTAATTGATTATTATCCGACTATGGTGTATAGGTGATATTAATTTTGCTGCACAAACATTTCAAAAAACACAACGATTATGAAAACACAAGAAAAAAACAACGAAATCATCGCAAACGAAGCAGCAAATGAAGTAGAAGATTTTCAATTAGATGAAAATGATTTTGCTGAGAAATTAGCTGATATCATCTCAAATCAAAAAAGTGTTAATATGTTATTATTAAAAGGATTTATAGCATCAGAGGTGAAAACATTTAATTATGGTACATGGGAGAAATATAGTTTCACTCTAGGTGTATCTGAGCGTAGATGGAATGGTAAAACATTTGAATATTATAATCAGTATTTACCTATCACATTATCTAGCACTCTAGCAGATATAGTAGGTAAGCAATACAGAAAAGGAAATCAAATCATTGTAATGGCTACCATTCATCGTAGAGTGAAAGATATAGATGGACAAAAGAAGGTGTATTACGACATAAAAGCTGATGATTTATATCCAGTAGAAAAAGCTAAAGCTTCTATGGTAGCTTAAATATTTAGATTTTTCTAAAAACAATTAATAAGGTGATGTTAATGTAAAAATTAACATTACCTTATTAATTTAAAACATCGTTATGATACATGTCTAGATTGACAAAAGTTGCTAATAAAAGAGTAAATGCCCAATAAGAAGATCCTCCGTAACTCAAAAAAGGTAAAGGTATACCTATAATAGGCATTAATCCCACTGTCATTCCAATATTAATAAATACATGAAAAAATAGTATGGATGCTAAAGCATATCCATATACTCTAGAGAAAATAGATCGTTGTCTCTCAGCTAATATGAGAATACGTAATAACAAAGCTATATACAGCGATAATATGACTAAGGTTCCTATAAATCCCCATTCTTCTGCTATAGCACAAAAAATAAAATCTGTAGTTTGCTCTGGGACAAATTTCATTTGTGTTTGAGTACCTTGCAAAAATCCTTTTCCCGCTATACCACCAGAGCCAATAGCTATCATTGACTGTCTCAGATTCCAAGAAGCCCCTTTGGGGTCATCTTTTATACCCAACATTACTTCTATTCTCTCCTGGTGGTGTGGCATTAGCATATTATAAAAATAATTGACACCTACTATCAGTATTATGCTAATTGCATAAACTTCAACAAATCTGATTATTAAATTCCTTTTTTTTCTATAAATAAAAATCAATAATAACGTGATAGCAGTTAATATGAGAAGTAAAATAAATTGTTTTATTAAAAAAGAAAGGATAAAAACTAATATAAACCAAAAACCAATAAAAATAATATATGATGGTAATCCCTCTCTATAAAGTGCAAAAATAAAGGCAAAAAAAACAAGCATAGTGCCTATATCTTTTTGTAAAAATATTAAAAGCATGGGGATTAGTATAACCAAAAAAATATGTCTTAATGTTTTATTCATTTTTCGCTTAGCATCTGGATCACTCCATATTTTTGAGATTAAAAGAGCAGTTGTATATTTAGCAAATTCAGATGGTTGTATTCTGATACCATTACCTATATCTAACCATGCTCTGTTGCCACCTACTATGGCTCCTATTACTAAAACTAAAAATAATAAAATTATTATTAC
>LUZL01000046.1 GCA_001603615.1 Bacteroidales bacterium Bact_20
TATAGAGCAAAAGGATTAAAAAATTTAATAGAATTTGTTAAACCATTTGGAGAGATAATAGCTATTAGTTCTGAGACTGAAATGAGTGGTACAGGTCATGCTGTTACTATAAAAAATCCATTAAGGGTGAGAAATCATAATGATTGTGGAGAGTCTATATATGTATCTAGTGGCACACCAGCTGATAATGTGAAATTAGCAGTAAATTGTCTTTTTGATGAAGAACCAGATTTGATATTAAGTGGTATCAATCATGGTTCTAACACTTCTTGTAATGTGTTTTATTCAGGTACACTAGCAGCTGTGATAGAGGGAGCTATGCTAGGAATACCTTCAATAGGTTTCTCAGTAGACTCATATTATCATGATTATGACTTTTCTGCATTAAAAGGTTACATTATTCATATAGTAAATAGAGCATTAGAATATATTTCTACAAACAATAAAAATCTATGCTTAAATGTCAATTTTCCTGCAATAGATAAACCTAAAGGTGTCAAAGTATGTAGAATGGCTAAGGCTAAATGGGTTGAAAGATTTGAAAAAAGAATAGATCCTCATGGCTTTCCTTATTATTGGTTAGATGGTGATTTTGTTTTTACAGATCAGGGTGATGATAGTGATGAATATTTGGTAAAACAAGGTTATGTGGTTATTACTCCATTGTCTCTAGATATGACTGATTATCACTTAGTTAATCAATTGAAATCATGGGAACTATGATTAGAAAATTTTTTAATAGAGATAGCTGGATTTTAGGCATCATACTGGGAATAGTC
This sequence comes from Bacteroidales bacterium Bact_20, assembly GCA_001603615.1. Lineage (GTDB taxonomy): Bacteria > Bacteroidota > Bacteroidia > Bacteroidales > DTU049 > DTU049. Next base: position 780 of record LUZL01000046.1, read on the forward strand.
GTACCAATATTAATTTTTGGCTTATTAGCAATATTTGAATTATTGTTTAGTAATGGACCAGATGATAAAGTTTTTAGATTATCTACTAGAATAGTAATAGCAGTATTTTGTAATTTGATACCATTTAGACATTATATGATTAAGCTTAGATTTGATAAAACTGGTCGTGGAATACTATTAGATACTTTCATTTTAGCAATGGTATTTTTTATCTTTTTCTTAGATGATTTAACAGCCTAATTAATTTTATGAAATATTTTATAGTGTCTGGAGAACCATCGGGAGATTTACATGGTAGTACATTAGCTAAAGAAATTTATAAAATGGATAATGAAGCTATCATATATGGATGGGGTGGAGACTTGATGAAAAATGCTGGTGTCAATATTACAAAACATTTCACTGAATTAGCTTTTATGGGCTTTGTAGAGGTGTTATTAAATCTTAATAAAATTCTAAAGAACTTTAAAGAATTTAAAAATACTATAACTAAATTACAACCTGACAAAGTAATCTTAATAGATTTCCCAGGATTTAATCTCAGAATAGCTAAATGGCTACACAAGAATAATTTCAAAACTTATTATTACATTTTACCACAAATATGGGCATGGAATAGATCTAGAGCAAAAAAAATCAAAAAATATATTGATCATTCAATATCTATTTTACCATTTGAAGAAAAGTTTTATAAAAAATATAACTTAAAAGTACATTACGTAGGGCATCCTTTACTAGATCACATTCAGCAATTTAAACTAATGAATAAAGATGTCATAAAAACTAATAAACCGATAATTGCTATATTACCTGGTAGTAGAATACAAGAGATTAAAATACTTTTGCCAGAAATGGTCAAAGCAGTGAAGCCATATGAAAATGATTTTCAGATTTATGTAGCTGGTTTATCATTCATTAATAAAAATATTTATTTAGATTGTGGTGTGGCTCCTGATCAACTTTTGATAAATGAAACATATAATTTATTGCAAAGTTCCTATGCAGCAGTTGTTACTAGTGGTACAGCTACCTTAGAAACTGCTATTTTTGATGTACCTCTAGTAGTGTGCTATAAAGCAAATTGGGTATCTTATCTGATAGCTAGAATGGTAGCTCGTGTAAGATTTATTTCTTTAGTAAATTTGATATATAATGAACAAATCGTAAAAGAGTTGATACAAAAAAAATGTACTGCTGATAATATTAATTATGAATTAAATAGAATTATTTATGATAAACAATATAGACAAAAAATGATTGAAAATTTTGCAGAGTTAAAAAAAATATTAGGAGATAGTGGTGCTAGCCAAAAAGCAGCAGAAATTGTAGTAAAATATTAAATTATGATGTTATTTACATTTTTTTAATTTTTTTGAAAGTAATAAACTAAAACAGAAGAGAGCATAAGAAATAATATACGTTATAGCAACATGCTCAGGATAAAAAGATAAGAGTTATAGATTTTTAATTAAGAATTTTCATATTTCTGCTCCACTCCCCCTAATTTATCTATTATACTCCATAATAAAATAAATATTTATCTTCGTAAAAATTTTATATTATGAATAACCCTTTTGAAAATTTGGAACCCAACAATGTATGGCAATTTTTTTATGAAATTACACAAATCCCAAGGCCATCTAAACATGAAGAAAAAATTATAGAATATCTTGAAAATTTTGCTAAATCAAGAAAATTGGAATATAAAAAGGATCGTGTAGGAAACATTGTTATTAGAAAGCCAGCAAGCAAAGGTGGTGAAAATAAACCAATGGTTGCGCTGCAATGTCATGTGGATATGGTATGCGAAAAAAATGCTGATGTTGAAAAAGATTTTTTAAAAGATCCCATAGAACCCTACATTGATGGAGAATGGGTAAAGGCTAAAGGTACTACTTTAGGAGCAGATGATGGAATAGGTGTAGCCATGCAATTAGCGATTTTAGATAGTGATATAAAAGATTTAGGTCCCATAGAATGTCTTTTTACAGTAGATGAAGAAACTGGACTCACTGGAGCTAATGGTTTAGAAAATGATATGATTCAAAGCAAATATTTGATAAATCTAGATAGTGAAGATGAAGGACAAATTTTTATAGGTTGTGCTGGTGGCAAAAACACCATAGGGTATGTTCCTATTAAATATCAACTTGGATTAGAAAAAAATATTGCAGAGATTTTTGTATCAGGATTACAAGGTGGGCATTCAGGTGATGACATAGAAAAAAAACGAGGTAATGCTATAAAGTTAATAACTAGGATCATTTATGATTTGTTAGAAAATAATGAAACTGTACAACTTATCAATATAGAAGGTGGCAATCTACATAATGCTATACCGCGTGAGGCTAAAGCAGAGATATGTTTTGATGGTGAGGAGCAATATAATCAAATAACAAACCTTGTAGAAGAATACCAACAAATTTTCAAAACAGAACTAAAAATAAGCGATCCAGGTGTTAAGGTTACCATTAATAAAAAAGGCAAAACCGACAAATGGTTAGATAGACAGATGGCAGAAAGATTGATTCGTTTGCTTTATGTTTTGCCTCATGGTGTTTTTGCTTGGTCGCAAGATATACCAGATTTCGTAGAAACCTCTACTAATCTAGCAAGTATAAAAAAACAAAATGAAGAGTATGTTATTACCACTAGTCAACGAAGCTCATTAGAATCTGCTAAAGAAAATATTTGCAATAAAGTAAGATCAGCTTTTGAATTAGCACAGGCTAAAGTAGAAGTAAATGATGGCTACCCAGGGTGGACACCAAATCCAGAAAGCTATTTATTAAAAATTGTAGCCGAAGAGACTCAAAAAGTATTAAATAGAAAACCTGTTATTAGAGCTATACATGCTGGGCTGGAATGTGGACTTTTTAGTGAGAAATTTCCTGGATTAGAAATGGTTTCTATAGGTCCAGAGATGAAAGGGGTACATAGTCCTGATGAGAGATTACTAATACCAAGTGTTCAAAGAACTTATGATATCTTGATTAATGTGCTCAAAAGGATAAATATATAAACAATTTCTTTTATATTTAGTGGCTGCTATATTTATTGTGTCTTATTAATGATTTTAATAATTAAATTATGTTAGGTATATAAAATTATCTAACTGTTTATTAGTAATTATAAATTTAAATTTATAATTTTGTTATAAAAAAAAATTATGAAGACGTTTGCAATAATTTTATCAGGATGCGGAGTATATGATGGTTCAGAAATTCATGAATCTACAATGTTAATGCTTGCTATTAAAAAGCTTGGGTGTGAATATGAACTTTTCGCACCAGACAAAGAACAATATCATGTTGTAAATCATTTAAATGGCCAAGTTGTTAATGAAAAAAGGAATGTTTTAGCCGAATCTGCTCGTATTGCTAGAGGAAATATTAAAGATTTAAAACTTTTAGAAGCTAAAGATTTTGATAGTTTGATTTTGCCAGGTGGTTTTGGAGCTGCTAAAAATTTGAGTACTTATGCTATAGATGGTGAAAAGATGTCAGTAGATAATGAGGTCGTAAGAGTAATACTGGATTTTCACAAATCTAATAAACCAATTGGTGCAATGTGCATTGCTCCAGTGATAATTGCTAAAGTAATACCTTCTGCACTAGTAACTATTGGTCAAGATCCTAAGACAGCCAAAGATATCATGGCACTTGGAGCCAAACATAAAAATTCTAACAAAGCAGAAGTGGTAATAGATTATGACAATAAAATAGTTACTACACCTTGTTATATGCTAGAGTCTAATATAGCAGATATTTATGATGGAGCTTATAATCTAGTAAATGCATTAATGAAATTTTAGGTATTAGCTAATGCCATAGATAACACCATTATCATCAATATCAATTTTTTCAGCAGAAGGTATATCTGGTAATCCTGGCATACGCATAATAGTTCCTGCTATAGGTACCACAAAGCCTGCACCAGAAGAAATTTCTATTTCTCTAACGTTCAATATAAAGTCTTTTGGTCTGCCTCTTAGGTCTGGATTATCAGAAAGAGAATATTGAGTTTTAGCGATACATACAGGTAAGTTTTCAAGATTTAATTTTTTAATTAAATCTAAATCTTTACGAGCTTTCAATGAAAACTCTATATCTTTAGCACCATAAATATTCTTACTAATTATCTCAATTTTCTTCTCAATAGGTTGATCATATTTATATATTGGTTT
>LUZL01000047.1 GCA_001603615.1 Bacteroidales bacterium Bact_20
AGAGAATCTAATCCTTGCAAGCTAGCATTAATAGGAATACCAATAACAGGTACAATGGTATTAGCTGCTACTACACCAGGTAGATGAGCAGACATGCCTGCTGCAGCTATGAAAACTTTAGTTCCTTTATCAGTAGCTTCTTTGACGTATTTTGCTGTTTCATCTGGTGTCCTATGTGCTGATAATATTTGTACCTCACACTCTACATCAAAATCATTTAAAACATCAATAGCTTTTTTGACAATGTCAAAATCAGAAAAGCTTCCCATTATTATAGAAATCATATTTTTTATATTTAATAGCAAATGTAAATAAAAAATTTTATATGAAAAATAAAAAAGAAGATTCTCAAGAATCTTCTTTTTTTAAAAAAAATTATATTATTAGAAATATCAATATAAGAAGCTTAGCAAAAGTCCTGCAGCTACAGCACTACCTATAACTCCAGCTACATTAGGTCCCATAGCGTGCATCAAAAGGTGATTAGTAGGATCATATTCTAATCCTATCATTTCAGATACACGGGCAGCATCAGGTACAGCAGAGACTCCAGAATTACCTATAAGAGGATTTATTTTATTTTCTGGCTTTTTAATGAATAGATTCATGACTTTAACACCAAGAATACCTCCAAAGGTAGCTATAACAAAAGATGCAGCACCTAGAGCAAAAATACCTAATGATTTAACAGTGAGAAAGGTAGAAGCTTGTGTAGAAGCACCTACTGTCAAACCAATTAAAATTGTAACAATATCTAGCATAGGACCACTAGCAGTTTCTGCTAATCTACGAGTGACTCCACTCTCACGGAGTAAATTACCAAAGAATAGCATTCCTAGAAGTGGTAAGCCTGAAGGCACTATTAAAGTTGTAAGTAAAATACCTAAAATAGGGAATAATATTTTCTCTCTCTTAGAAATAGCTCGTGGGGGTTTCATGCGTATTAATCTTTCTTTTTTAGTAGTCATTGCACGCATAATAGGTGGCTGAATAACTGGTACAAGAGCCATATAGCTATAAGCTGATATAGCTATAGCACCGATTAAATGAGGAGCTAATCTAGAGCTTAAGAAGATAGCCGTTGGTCCATCTGCACCACCTATTATCCCTATAGCTCCAGCTTCAGTGGGACTATAACCAAATAATAAAGCAAGAATTAAAGCACCGAAAATGCCTAATTGTGCTGCTGAACCAATAATAAACAATTTGGGATTAGAAAGAAGTGCACTGAAATCTGTCATAGCACCTATTCCCAAAAATATCAATGGAGGATATATACCTTTAATAACCCCAAAATATAAATAATTTAAAACACTTCCCTCCTCGTATATCCCTATTTGCAAACCAGGTACAGATACTATATTACCTAGAATTATACCAAATCCTATTGGCACTAAAAGATAAGGTTCATAATGTTTTGTAATAGCCAAATAGATGAAAACTAATCCAACGCCAATCATAATTAGATTTCCCCAACTCATATTAGCTAATGCAGTATATTCTAGGAATTTCTCTAAATTATCAACGACAAAATTTAAAAAATTCATATTTTATCCTCCTATTTCTACTAATGTTTGACCTTCACTAATAGTATCACCTTTATGTATTAAAATTCGTTTTACTATACCTGGTCCATCAGCTTTTATTTCATTCTCCATTTTCATAGCTTCTATTATTACAAGAGTTTGTCCTCGTTGTACAGTATCTCCCTCTTTTACTAATATAGTTAGTACTACTCCAGGTAATGGAGATTTAATTTGTCTAGTTGATACACTATCTGCAGGTTCTGGGATAGTTTCTTTAACAGCTTTATTGACTACTGTAGAAACTATTGTTGGAGTTTTAGGTATTTCTATATTTTTTGATAATTCTACATCGTAGTATGTACCATTTACATTTACTTCGATTCGGTTACCATCTATATTACCTATTTCTACGTTATATTTATTTCCATTAATTATTAGGTCTATTTTTTTCATAAAATATTTTTTTAGGTAAATGAATTTTTTGAGGTGTTGGGGTTAAATTATAAAGCTTAGAGCTCCATGGAGAATATGGTTTTGGGACTTTTTGTATTG
>LUZL01000048.1 GCA_001603615.1 Bacteroidales bacterium Bact_20
GTAATATTTGCAGTACCATTAGACACATAGCCAGTTCCTAATATTTGATTATTTAAAGTAATAGAAACATAAGCTCCATTTACATTACAAGTAACATTAATATTTGATGTACCAGTACTGATAGATGTCGGATGAGATACTGTCATTGTCATAGGATTTTTTGTACGTAGTACAATACTTGGATCACCAAATACTGTCCATGTATCAGTCATACTATATTCAGCGTGAACATCGTTCATTTTGAAACAACCGTTTATTGCTATACCTGCAAAGGCCCTTTTTATATTATTAGTATAGGTTTCTATTAAAATATCAACCATTTCATCTTGAGCTGTCATAGGTGGCTCCCATGATTGATTAATAGTAGATCCAAAAATACCTATAGCACCTGTTGGTCCACTAGTTTTGTTTGCTCTCATCCATGCTTCACAAAAGCAAGTGCCTGCATTGAAATGGCCAACTACACATGCTACAGAATATATGAATGGCAATTTATTATAATTCGTTAGTTCATTTACTTTAGCATTTGAAAAACTAGTTGTTACCCAATAAGTATCTGCTCCATGCCCACAATAAAAAATATTTCCAACACCATTATTGACGACCGTAGAAACATTAGTAGCAGACGGATCGCCAGGAGCATCTTGTCCACCTTGGCTACCCTCATATAGTTCGTAGTATGTAGTGTAATTATAGTTCATTAAGTCATTCATTATATTTCTCATATGCTGATAATCATATTCATTACTATGTCCAGGTCCTTCTTCTGAAGCTATACCTAATGTGCCCTCTAACCAAGTACCGGTAGTGGGATTTTTTTCGTAATTTATACTACGAGTTACTTGGGTTTGTACATCTACAACTGTTTCTGCAGAAAAGCGTCCTACAAAGAATTCCTGATAGTGATCATTGCCAGTAATGTATGCATATTGATTATCTTTAGCTCCAGTAACTCCACTGAAGTTAGCAGTAGGAGATGTTACTTGTGCGAAATCACCTACCAATAGTAGATATGTCAATCCATTAGTATTGTAATAATTAGTAACATAATTTTTTATTGAGGTTGCATTATTTCCAATAGTAGATACATCTACTATTTCGCAAGGGATACCTTTCATTATTTTCCAATCTACAAAAGGCTGCATAGCAGACATAAAGCTAGAATATGAAATGATTAGCATTCTACCTGGGTCATCATTAAGAGGAGTATATTTGAGCGAAGAGTTAAAATTAAGAAACTGCCTTTTGTAAATCTCCTTAAATTCACTATCTATAGATTTGAGTGCTTTATTTCTATGTAGTACATTGATGCCAGTATCTTGTGTAGCTCTGACGGTGATGTCAATATTTGTGTATATACGCAAGGTTTTAGTTAACGGATTATACTGAAATGGTTGTATCACTATAGCTTGTCCTCTGAAATCTCTGAGAATATATGGGTCTCGTAGATATACTATATCTGTAGGAAAGAAATTATTTAGTTGATATTCTGGTCCATAAAAGTATGGTACGCTGTCTGGATTTACTGTTCTAAGTAAATTACCTTTGGAGGGAGCAATATTTATATTTTGTATTTCTATATAATTGGTTTTATTAATTACTACCTCCATGGCACCTGTATCTGGGATAATGATAGATTTAGCATAGAGTGGCAGGTCTGGAGCTCCAGCTTTTAAAATCTTAGCTGCGTCAGGAGCATCTACAATATATGATGTCTGTTGATTAACATTGACTTCTTGGAGTCTGTATGCATTTATTGTGAAACTAATATTAATATTAGTTTTAGTACTCTTATCTTCATTTAGATTAAATTCAGCTTTAGCTTTGTTGCTATTATCTAAATAAATCCAATCTTGAGAAAAACTAAAATTACACAATAAAGTGATAAAAACTGTTAAAAATAAAATTTTTTTCATAAATATTATAATTTTGATGATACAAATTTATATATTTATTATAAATTATTTACCATTGTATATTAAGATTTTCTCAAAGTTCATATACAATATTAATTGATATATGTAAATATTTATAGAATATATCTATTTTTATTAATAAAATTAATTTATAGAAATTAAATATTAATTTTTTTTATAATTAATTCGTTGTATTTATATGGTTTACCACCAAATCCCT
>LUZL01000049.1 GCA_001603615.1 Bacteroidales bacterium Bact_20
ACCATATGTCCATAACCATAACTAGGTAGATATGTAAATATGACTTTAGCTTTACTCTTTTGATTAATTTTATAGTTATCTTTAAATAAATTTGGTAAAATAATAATTATAGAATAATTAACCTCGTCATCTATCATATTTTTGTCTCCTTCATAGTAGTGATGTAATACTATTAAAAATGATTTACCAGGTACTGGGCTATGTATGTTGTTACCTAATAAATTCATAAAATTTGATGAAGGTTTTTTACTAATATTAGCATTTGAAACAATAAAGCTCCTATCTAGTGTAAAATCAAATAATACTTCATTCATTTTAGCCTTTAGATTATTATAAGGATACAATTTATAATTGAATAATGAATCATAAAAATCATTTTCTAATATAGAGGCTTCCATAATGGTACTAATAAAATTTTTTTCATTTTCTCTTTGTTTTTCCCAATATTCATTTTCATAATTCTCATAACCATAAAAATCAGATGTTGGAACTATAGCATTATTAAAGACTATTTGATGTAGAGTTGTTGGTTTTTTAGTTTTAATATCAATTTGCCCATCAATGGTCATTTGCCCAGCTGAATTTTCATTGAACTTCAATTTACCTGTGATGTAATTTACTGGATAGTTTTTACCCTGCGTTCCGTAATTGTTAACTAAACTAATTTTTGAATTTATAGTGTCTAATAATAGTTCTTTAGTACCTTTTTTTATTTCTAAAGAAATTTGAAATAATCCAGATGTGTATTTATCCCACTCCCCATGAGGCACAGCTGAAGGGCTCATTTCTATAATTAGAAAATCTGTCAATGAGTCTACTTTTAGAGATGTTTTACTAACTAATCTTAGATTATCTTTGAATCCAGTATTTTTAAGATAAAATAAAGTTGTTATTGGAATACTTACATTTTTTTTAGAATTATCAATAAATCTAACAAACCTAATAGAATCTGATGGATAAATAATCTGACAGTTAAGGTTTATTACTGATAATACAGAACAAACTAATAAAATAATTTTTAACTTCATATTTGGTTGTATTATTCAAAATTATATATTATTTTTTATATAATGCTTTTATGAAATTATATTTAATAATTTTCCAATTCACTTTTAATTTATTTATCTTTAAAATGAAAAATTATGAATGCAACTAAGTGCAAATCTTTACTAAATACTTGTATTTTTGAGCTATGTTTTATTATTTCTGAAACTCTTATTTATAAAATTTTTTCCTAAAATCCAATTTCTAAGAATGAAGAATATTTTATTTATTTTTCTTTATTGCATTCCAGAAAATTAGTGGAATTTTATTTTGTAGGGCTGCTAAATAATCTTCATAGAGGCATGGTATGAGTGTATGACGTTGTATCTGAGTGGAATTATTTATTGGGAGCTCTATCCACCATCTGTCGGAGCGAGGACTTCTGTAAAAAACTAATTCATTAATCGGAGAATCCATTATTAAAGTATATTTTAGCATTTGTGATTTAGGAGTATATGGATAATCTTTTACTCGTAGCGAAATGCCCTCAGTGATATACCATATAGTCTGAGCTAATAGTTGAATAGTTTGATCTTCTATATCTTTATTTGGATCATAATTATAAAAAGTGAATATGGATGATTTATCAGACATACCAGCATAATAAGCTAATTGACATAGTTCCTCTGCATACAACCCATTAGGGAGTGCCAGCATAGTAGCTGGGGCTTCGGATTTTTTCATAGCATTCATGTCTATGCAGATAATATCTGAATTTCTGATATACGGTTCTGCAGCTTTTATGTTTTCGCGTATATCTCCTAACCTCAAAATATCAAAATAATTGCTCTCAGCCCAATGTAAAGCATCAGTATCTGTCAAATAGCTCTGATATCCTATGAAGGTAGCAGTATTCAAAAGTTTATTATTTCTAAAGATATCTTCGTGCCAGGGTAGTAAATCTTTTGATTTTTCCCATAGATTATCATTATTTAAATCTATAAATGGCATGATAAAAGCTAAATTATAATAACGTTTAATGAGTTTATATGCTTTGTGAATAGCTAAAATGACAGCTCTATCATCGCTCAGGATAATGGGTACAATACCTCTAGAGATTAAATCTGAAAGAGCATATGCTAATCCTCCAATACTATCTTTTGCATTTGCATTATTTATGAAAGTACCACAGTCTATTATTTGTACATTGTTTATATTGCTATATGAATATAGATAAGATCTGAGATTTATTGAGCTTTTGATGAAATCTTCTTTTTTGTTATTAATAGCAAAATTGATAAGAGCTAAAGTATTAATGTCTGAATTTGTGTTTTCAATTTTTTCAATATTGCTAACAGAAAAAAATAATTGAGATTGTTTATAAAGATTAGAGTTTATTGGAATAGTTTCGAAAAGATTTGATATTTCTTTCATTTTTTCGATTTTTTAGTTTTATGTTTTTCTATTAATTCAATAATTTCTTTTTCTGAAATTTTTTCAATATCAGTACCCTTAGGAATAGGCACATTGCCTGTATCAGTTTTGATATAAGGACCATAACGACCTACCCAAATCTGTATCAAAGGTTTTTCGGAAATAGTTTTGATGAGCCCATTAGGTTGAGTTATTATTTTAATAGCTTCATCTAAAGTGAAATCTGTCAATGGTTTATCTAGATTTTTAATAGAATAAAATTTATCTTTATACAAAACATATGGACCATAGCGGCCTACATTTACTATAACTTTATTACCTTCATATTCTCCGAGTTCTTTAGGTAGTTCAAAAAATTTCAAAGCATCTTCTAGTGTTATTGCATTAAAATCTACATTTTGTTTTTTATTAATAGAAGCATAAATAGGTTTTTCATTATCAGTATAGTCACCTAATTGAAGAGCCATACCGTGTTTAGTATAAGTAATGTAGACATTTTTTTTAGTTTTAGGATCTA
>LUZL01000050.1 GCA_001603615.1 Bacteroidales bacterium Bact_20
TATATTTTGGCTATAAATAAATGAAGTAAAAATAAATAAAATAACTAATAATACTGTTTTTTTCATATACATAAATTTTTTTTCACTACAAAATTATAAAATTTTTTGAATTCAAAAAATTTTAATCAAATTTATTAAAAAATAATATTTTTGTTAAATATTAAATATATTGAAAGTAAAAAATATGTCTCAAATCTTACATGTAGTACCCACTCCGATAGGTAATTTAGAAGATATTACTCTGAGAGGGCTAAATTATTTTAAGCAGTCAGATCTTATCATTTGCGAAGATACTAGATCAGCAAATAGATTGTTTAGGATGTTGGATATTGATTTAGTAAACAAAAAATTTCTAAGCTATCATAGGGATAATGAGCATAGAATGGTAGAAATGATAATAAATGAAATGCAAGCTTATGATTTTCCCATTTTACTGAGTGAAGCAGGAATGCCAGGTATAAGTGATCCTGGATACCTACTGATTCACAATTGTATTATTAAAGGAATAGAAATAGAAGTAATACCAGGAGCTTCAGCTGTATTAGTAGCGTTAGTAGGTAGTGGATTACCTTGTGATAAATTTCATTTTGAAGGTTTTTTACCAGCAAAATCTGGACGCAAACAAAGATGGGAATTTATTAAAAATTATCCTTATACTTCTGTTATTTATGAATCACCATATAGAATTAATAAAACTTTGCAAGAAATGCAAATGTTTTTCTCTCCAGAACATCCGATAGTTATATGCAGAGAAATAACTAAAATGCATGAGGAATATATTAGAGGATCTCTATCTGAGATTATAGAGCAAACAAAAGACAAAAAATGGAAAGGGGAAATTGTATTGGTTATTGCTGGTAAAAATCTTAAAAATTAAAAATGTTTTACAGAATTTTCTGTAAAATTTTACTCCTATAAAAACTAGATTTAAATTGAATTTTAATAATATATTTTTAAAATATGCTAAATATTTTTTAAAAAAAATATATTGTAATCAAAAAAATATATATATTTGTAAAAAAATTAATATGAAAAGAATTATTTATTTGTTAGAATTAGGTTTATTTTTACTTAGTATTAATTTATTTTCGCAAGCATATGTGATAAATACTAATTATTGCATAGTTACAAATAATGCATATCTTATAGTAAATGGATATGTTAGTAATCAAAGTAGTGGAAATCTTTACCTAACTGGTACAAATTCAAATGTAATAGTACAAAATAATATAACTAATGATGGTACAATAAATAGCTCTGGTATAATAGATCTTTATGGTGATTGGATAAATAATGCTACTTATACACATAATAATACTAGTTATGTTTATTTAAAAGGAGCAAATCAAAATGTAGGAGGTAGTGTTAGTACCACATTTTATAATTTATATTTACAAGGGACAGGAGTTAAGACTTTGGGGAATAATCAATTTGTCGATGGGACATTAAATTTACAGGATAGAGAGCTAGCTACTCAAAATTACACTATGACAGTAAACAACCCTTTAATTACTTCAGTTCAAAGAACTACAGGTTTTGTGAGTAGTACAGTAGGTGGAGGATTAGCTAGAGCAACTAATAGTACAAGTGTCTATTTATTTCCAGTGGGAGTTAGTGGTAAATATAGACCGGCTGACATAACCCCTTCAGCTACTACAGCTTCAGTATATAAAGTCAGAATGGCTAATGGAGATGCTACTAGTGAAGGATATAATAGAAATAATAAAGCAACAGATATTTGTGAAGTAAATCCATCATTTTTTCATATAATGCAGCAAACTAGCGGTAGTGCTAATAATGCTACTATAAAGGTTTATTATGATAATAGTTTAGATGGCAGTTGGGACAAGGTAGGATACTGGAATGGAAGTTTATGGAATAATTATACAGGTTCTAGCACAACTAGTAGTACTCCTTTATATTATGGTACAGCTAATAATGTTAGTTTATCTAGTTCTACACCAATAGCTTTAACTAAGAACTCACCTACTCTTATAGTTTCTGCTTCACCGTCTTCTATATGCTCTGGTTCTAG
>LUZL01000051.1 GCA_001603615.1 Bacteroidales bacterium Bact_20
CGTGGTAATTGGTATTATTATTCATGGAAGGGTGATAATGCTAAGTCTGGTGGAGTAGCTACTAATATTGGTATACATTTTTTTGATATGTTACTATGGATTTTTGGTAAATTAGAAAATTCTTATGTGCATTTTCATAATAAAGATAGAGCTGCAGGTTATCTAGAATTAGAAAAAGCTCGTGTCAGATGGTTTCTTTCTATTAATTCGTCAGATTTACCAGAAAAGGCCATCTTGGAGGGTAAAAGAACTTATCGTTCTATTTTACTTAATAATGAAGAGTTTGAATTCTCTGAGGGCTTCACTGAGCTACATACTGAGAGCTACAAAGAAATTTTAGCTGGTAGGGGTTTCACTCCAGATGATGTACGTGCTTCTATAGAGTTAGCTCATTCTATTCGTAATAGTGCACCAGACACACATCACGGTGAGCTTCATCCTATTGCAAATAAAATCATTAAAGAATTATGATAACAGAAGATTTAAAATCAAAAAAAACTTCTATTGGAGTTATTGGGTTAGGTTATGTAGGTCTACCTATAGCTTTAGCTTTTGCTAAGCAAATACATGTTATAGGCTATGATATTAAGCCTGACAGAGTAGAATTATTAAAAAAACACATAGATCCTAGTGATGAGCTATCATCTGAAGAGTTTGAGAATTGTGATATAGAATTCACTTACAATTTTGAAGATTTACGCAAAGCTTCATTTTATATTGTTACAGTACCTACTCCTGTAGATAAACACAATTTGCCTGATCTCAGCTTATTAATAAGTGCAAGCGAAACAGTAGGGAAAGTCATTAAAAAAGGCGATTATGTAATTTATGAATCTACAGTGTATCCTGGAGCTACCGAGGAAGATTGCATACCTGTAATAGAAAAAATAAGTGGTCTTAAAAGATGCGTTGATTTTAAGTTTGGCTACTCACCAGAGAGGATTAATCCAGGTGATCCTAATCATACCTTAGCTAATACTGTTAAAGTAGTCTCTGGCTGCGACCAAGAGAGTTTAGATCAAATAGCTACTATTTATAGCTGGGTAGTGAAAGCTGGTGTGCATAGAGCTCCCACAGTCAAAGTAGCTGAATCTGCTAAAATCATTGAAAATACTCAAAGAGATATTAATATAGCCTTAATGAATGAATTGTCTATTATTTTTAATAAAATGAATATCAATACTTACGATGTATTAGAAGCTGCTGGTACTAAATGGAATTTCTTAAAATTTGAACCTGGACTTGTAGGTGGACACTGCATTGGAGTAGATCCATATTATTTAGTTCATAAAGCATATGAATATCGCTATCATTCTCAAGTGATACTATCTGGTAGAAAGGTTAATGACGATATGGGCTATTATGTAGCTGAGCAAACTGCTAAAATGTTGATTTCTACAGGTAAAAATATATTGAAAACTAATGTTTTGATTCTTGGGGTTACTTTTAAAGAAAACGTTACAGACATTCGTAATACTCGTGTAGTAGATATGATATCTGAGATGAAAAGCTATGGTATAAATGTAGATGCTGTAGATTATATGGCAGATCCAGATGAATTCTACAAAGAATATGGTTATAAACTTATAGATAAACCTGATAAAAAATATGATGCAGTAGTTTTAGCTGTTAAGCATAAAAATTATGAAAATTTAAATGAAGAGAGTCTGTCTCATCTATTATGTGATGATGGCAAAGGTATAGTAGTTGATATAAAAGGTGTTTTGAGAGGTAAAATCACAAATTACAAATATTGGACTTTATAATTAAATTATAAAATAATTCTAATTTTTTTAATTTTATTAAAAAAATTTATTTAATTTTGAAAAAAATAATTTATGAAAACAAAAATATTTATTTTATTATTTGTTATTATTACTGGATTTATAATGGTTAGTTGTGAAGAAGAAAGGACAGTATATACCCTAGATCAAGAAATAAAAACTTATACTTATTTTCCTGTTAATAGTTATTGGATTTATATGGATTCTATTTCTGAAGAGCTAGATACATGTAGAGTAATTGGAAGTGAAATACAAAAATATGCTTCTGATGACGATAGTTATGATTATGAATATTTCTCTGAATTTGTTTATTCTACTCGTAGAAAAGCTAATTTATTATTTATAGGGACCTCTGAATTTTATCCTAAATATCAAACCTGTGTATTAAATCAATATGGCTTTGGTCCTAGATTTTTTAGTTCTAAGCCTAAAGGATTCAGTTACGATAACTTATATTATGAGAAAAATCTTGATTCTTTAGCTGTAGGAATGAGATGGTATAAAAATATTAAAGTATTTAAATATATGAAAAATCCTGCTGATACTGCGGATTACGAAAGATATTATTTTGTTAGACGAGTTGGTTTAATTAGAAAAGATGTGAATAAAGATCAGCAACAGTGGGAGTTGATAGATTTCTACTTAAGCAATATATCTTCTATATAATTTTTTTAAAATATTGATTAATTTAACTTTAATAACTAATTGAAAAAATATTATTAACTCTAGGAGTATTATAAAAAAATTAAAATAAAAATTAATTACAATCTTATTACAATACTAATAAAATAAGGCAATAAAATTTTAATAAATTTTTAAGAATATTAAAAAATGAAATTTTTATTAATCTCTAAATTTTCCTGATTGAATAGACTCTCTCATAACTGCGTCAATACCTTTTTTATTAATATCACGCATGACACTAGTAGATACTTTAAGTGTGATCCATTGCCCTGCCTCTGGCCAATAAAATTTTTTAGTTTGTAAATTAGGGTAAAAACGACGTTTAGTTTTACGATTAGAATGAGATACTTTATTACCTACTATTGATTTCTTCCCTGATATTTGGCAAACTTTAGACATAATTTTAAATTTTAGATTGCAAAGGTACGAAAATTATTTTAATTAAAAAAATATATTAAAAAAAAGAAAATAATTTTTAATTAAATTTGCATAAATTAACAATTATGGAAATAAATCCACAAATAGAGAGTAGCTGGTTAGAAGTGCTAAAAGAGGAATTTAGACAACCATATTTTATAGAAATTAAAAAATTTTTAACAGAAGAAAAAAAGAAATATAGAGTTTTCCCACCGGGACAGTTAATATTCAATGCATTTAATCTAACCCCATTTGATAAAGTGAAAGTAGTAATTATCGGGCAGGATCCATACCATGGTTATGGTCAAGCTCATGGATTGTGCTTTTCAGTACCTAAGGGTGTTGCTAAACCACCAAGTTTACAAAATATTTTTAAAGAATTAAAAGAAGATCTAAATATCAATACACCTGAGCATGGAGATCTCACAGGATGGGCTAAACAAGGAGTATTTCTACTAAATGCAATACTCACGGTGCGTGAGAATACACCAGAATCTCATCGTAATATTGGTTGGGAGAATTTCACTAATGCAGCAATAAAAAACCTTTCAGAAAAAAAGTCACATTTGGTTTTTATGCTGTGGGGAGCCTATGCTCAAGAAAAAGAAAAATTAATAGATAATACTAAACACTTAATCTTGAAAGCAGCACACCCATCACCATTTAGTGCAAATAGAGGATTTTTTGGTTGCCATCATTTCTCTAAAGCAAACCAATATTTATTAGCTAATGGTATAGAACCTATAAAATGGGAAGATTTAAATTAATATTTTTGTTTTTTGTCTTTCTAATCCCAATCAGTGCTTTTACACAATTTCTAGCATTAGATA
>LUZL01000052.1 GCA_001603615.1 Bacteroidales bacterium Bact_20
AATCCTAATCGTTTATTTATAGCTACTTATGGCTATGGATTAATAGAAATAAATAATAATGTAGTCAAAATATATAATGACACTAATTCCATATTACCATCTTCATACGGTATAACTGGATTTTGTAGAATAAGCTCCATGAAATTTGATTCTCAAGGCAATCTATGGATTTTGGTAGCTGGAGCAAATGAATTTACAGTATATAAACAAAATGGACAAATGGTACGTTTGCCTGTTAGTTCGTCAATTAGTAATAATAATGCTGGCGAAATGATTATCGACGAGAATAATAAAAATGTTTATGTACCTTTTCCTCGTGGCAGTGGCGGGGTCTTAGTTTTTAAATATAATGGAACTATAGACAATATATCTGATGATAGATCTATGATTTTAACTTCTCAAGCAGGTAATGGTAAACTACCAAGTAATATTGTATATTCTATTGCTTTAGATAAAAATTATCAGTTATGGATAGCTACTAGTGAGGGAGTAGCTGTTATTTATAATACTCAAAATTTTTTTACAACTAATTCTTTTGATGCATCGCAAATAATATTGGAAGTAGGAGGCTATGCTATGCCTATGTTGATATCTGAGAGGGTCAATAAAATCGAAATAGATGGTGCTAATAGGAAATGGTTCGCTACAGATAATGCGGGTATATTCACATTTTCTTCAAATGGTGATAAAGAGATATATCATTTTACTAGCGAAAATTCTCCCCTGCTAAGTAATAAAGTAATGAGTATGTCTATTAATCCAATAACTGGTGAGATATTCGCTGCTACCGATTTAGGATTGGTATCTTATCGTAGTAATGCTATAGAACCATTTATAGAAATAGAAGAAATTAAAATTTTCCCAAATCCTGTACCAGCAGATATAAATGGGTATATTACTATAGATGGACTACCTGAGGATAGTTACGTAACTATTACAGATTCATATGGCAAGGTTGTATACAAAACAAAATCTTTGGGTGGGAGAGCTACATGGAATGGAATAGATGCATATAATAATAAAGCACAAAGAGGTGTCTATGTAGTGTGGGTTAGCAATAATGATGGTTCTATAAAAGGGAGTGGCAAGTTTTTTATTGAATAAAAATAATGAATAAAACTGCAAAAGCATTTATATTATATTCTATACCATATACTAAGAAATCATATATAATTCATTCATTAACACCGATGGGTAGAATATCATTTTTTTTACCATCTATTTCACATAAAAATAAATCTTACCAATATATTAAAATTCCATTAATAAATGTAGAAATTACCTATAATGAATTAACAACTCGTCAGCATTTATATAGGATAGAGCAAATGTATCTTTATAGTTTCCCCGAAATGTTATCTGATCACGTGCTACATGGTGCAGTTGCTAGCTTTATGGCTGAAATAATTGTTAAGTTAACTCCTCAAGATCTATACGATACACAATTGTATGATATAGTATCAAGTTTTGCAGAAAAATTAAATAAATGGGAAAAAATTCCTAATACTTTCATACTTTCTTTTATGGCAAATATTCTAGACTATCTCGGTATTTTAAGTAGAAAAAATTATAGTACTGAAGCTATACCACGTTACGAATCTTTATTAAATACTATGGAATATTTATATCTGCGACCTATTAATTCACCAGATGAAGATATATCTCTTCCATCTACACCGTATCATTTGTTAAATTTAACGATACAATATTTACAATCGCAAGATATATTAACTAGTGAAGTAAAAAGTTTAAAAGTTTTAAGAGAGGTGTTTTATTAGATAAAAGTGAAAAGATTAATCAGAGAATAGAGAGATAGGTAACAGTTACAACTGTTTAACTTTTAGTATTACATTAATATTTTAACTTCATCAATCTTAAATACCGCTCCCATGCCCACCTATCGTGCGATGACAGATTCAATAACCGCCCTATATCTGATACTACTTCATTTTTCAGATACTTATTCATCACTACAAACCACATTAGGTAATTCTGTAAATACTTGGTAGCTACTCCTCTAAATTTACTCATCCAAATGTGTAATCCTTTAATCTTTTTCTCTGCTACTTGTGTGCTATACACTGTCAACCCTTTAGGTTGCTTTCTCACTAATACCTTTTTAGTTGCAGATTCTGATACTGCTTTTTTGAACTCTTCGTTTGGTTTGATACATATCAAATTATTCTCAGATGTTCTTCTTTGCAATTCTTCTTTTATCTGTTTGTTGTGTACTCTTTTTTCACCAGTATGTTTGAAAAGTAAATTACCTTCTCTATCTGTCATCACTAATACAGCTACATTGGGATGTACAGTCTTCATAGCTTGCTCTTTCTCTTCTAAACTTTTGAATCTACGTCCTTTCTCTGAATATTCCATTAATAGCTCATCTGCTTCTATGATACCAGAAAAACTTATTCCTCTTTCTAATCCTTGTATAGCAGACAAAATCTTATGTCTCCA
>LUZL01000053.1 GCA_001603615.1 Bacteroidales bacterium Bact_20
TGAAAAATTTTACAAAATTAAATTATTTATTTATAATAAAAATAGATTTATTCATAATTAATCTTATCTAATTATATTTAATTTTTGAGAAAAATAATATTTTTATTTTTTTAATAAAAAAATGTATTTTTGAAAATGGAAAATAATAATAAAACACAAAAATATAACGTAATAGGTATGATGTCTGGCACTAGTTGTGACGGCATAGATTTAGCATTAGTGAAATTTTATAAAAATACTTCTTGGCAATTTGAAGTTTTAAAAACGAAAACTTATAGCTACTCAGACTTATGGAAAAAATTACTAAATGATGCATTTTATCTCAAAGGCGAAGAAATTATTAGCCTAAATTTTAAATATTCTCATTATTTATCTGATTTAGTTATTGATTTTTTATCTGATATTAATACAAATATAGATTTGTTAAGTATGCATGGACATACGATTTGGCATAATCCTGCAGCAGGATATACATATCAGCTCGGACATGGTGGAGTGGTAGCTAGTACTATAGGCATTCCTGTTATATGTGATTTTCGTAGTCAAGATGTGAGCTTAGGTGGAGAAGGAGCCCCATTAGTACCAGTAGGAGAAAAATATTTATTTACAGATTATAATGTATTTTTAAATTTAGGTGGTTTCAGCAATGCTACAGTTATAGAAAATGGTGAAATTAAAAATGCTTTTGACATTTGTCCAGTAAATATAATGCTAAATTACTTAACAGAAAAAATTAATTTACCTTATGATAATAGAGGCCAACTAGCAAGCAAAGGTGCGATAATAAATGATCTACTTACAAATTTACTTATAATAAATGACAAAATTAAAAATCATTCTCTCTCGCGAGAAATTGTAGAGAAAAAATTTATACCTTTAATAAATAAATATTTAGATAGATATCCAATCAGTGATATATTGCGAACATTTATAGAATACATTGCTATAACAATTGCTGATAGATTATCCAAAAATCAAAAAGTATTAGTATCAGGTGGTGGTGCACATAATGAATTTTTAATACAAAAATTGAGAGAAAATTATGAAGGGGAAATAATTTTGCCAAATAAAGACCTAATAGATTATAAAGAAGCAATAATATTTGCATTTTTAGGAGTATTACGTTATTTGGAAATACCTAATACTAGCACAAAAGTTACTAATGCAAATAAGGAATCTTGCAGTGGAGCCATATATTTACCATAAAAATTAAATTATTTTTTATTTTTGCAAATTAAAAAATAATTTGTAAATTTATGAGATACCAGCTAATTTTTTTGATTATACTTTTAATATCAACTAATTTATTATCACAAACTAAAGATAGCACAACCAACAAATGGGTTCCAATAATTGATGTTTTTGGTAAATTTGAATATAATATTACAAATAATGTGGATAAAAAATTTGCCTTTGCAATAGATAGAGCATATCTGGGACAACAATATAATTTTAATGAAAAATTATCTGGTAAAATCATAATAGAAGCTGGCAGGCCAACAACAATCGAAAAAATATATATAAAAGATTCTATCGGTAATTTGCAAAACATCGCTTACGAAGAAAATACTGGTAGCTATTATACAATGCAACTAAAAATAGCTGAATTAATTTGGGATATTAATGATAACATAAAGCTAAAAATAGGAAGTGTAAGCATTAATAATTATCAAACACAAGATAAATTTTGGGGATTAAAATATATAGCAGAAACATTTCAAGATAGATATTTTCATTTACCAAGTGCAGATTTAGGTATAATTGGACATTTTAAAATTAATAAAAATTTTAATTTAGATTTAGCTCTAACTAATGGTGAAGGAAATAGATATGACCAAGATAAATATGGCGATTTACAATTAGCTACAGGACTAGATATTAAACCCATTGACAATTTTATAATTCGCTTTTATTATGATTACTCTAAGTCAAAAGATTCACTAAAACCAGCTGAAAGACAATTATTCTCTGTTTTTGCCGGTTACGAAATTTTAGACAAATTCAAAATAGGAGGGGAATATAATTATAGAAAAAATAATCTTTTTATTAAACAAAACGATTTGTACGGATTCTCTCTATTTAGTAGCTATAATTTTTATAAAAATTTAAGCTTTTTTGCAAGATTTGACAAATTATACGCAGATAAAATATACTTAGACAACGAAAGCTGGTATGCACACTATCCTGGTAATGGATTTATAACTGGTGTAAATTATTCACCTACTAATGGAATAAATTTATCTATTAATTATCAACTATGGCAAGCTAACGATAAAAATATAGTGATACAACAACATATATTTTTAAATTTTCAATTTAAAATTTAAAAATATTAATTATCAGAAAAATTAGTAAAAAAATCATCAATATCTCTTCTATCCTTTTTAGTAGGTCTACCCTTCCATTTAGGTTTATAAGATAAAGAATTAACACGAATCATATCAGATTTAGCATATTCCTCATCAGGAGTAAGATCTTCAATAAATTCATTAACTATTTTAGCACCAATCCGTTGGTTAGGAATAGAAATGACTTTTATAGTTTTAGTAAATAAATGAAATTTAATTTCAATAATATCATTAGTATTAATTTCTTTTGAAGGTTTAGCAATCAATCCATTAACTTTAACTTTAGATTTTTTGCATTCCTCTGTAGCGATAGTTCTAGTTTTAAATAATCTAACACTCCAAAGAAATTTATCTAAACGCATAATTATTTTTCTCTGAAATAAATAATAACAGGAGAACCATCAAAGCCGAAATGTTCTCTAATTTTATTCTCAGTAAACCTTTTGTAAGGCTCTTTAATATATTGAGGCAAATTACAAAAAAATACAAATGAAGGATAAGGAGTAGGTAACTGAGTACAATATTTAATTTTAACTTTTTTACCTTTATTCAAAGGAGGTTGATATTTTTCAAATTCACTAAGCATAATTTTGTTTAATGTAGAAGTAGGTATTCTTTTTTTACGATCATCATATACTTTTTGTACTACTTCTAAAACTTGAATTAATCTTTGCTTTTTGATCGCACTAGTAAAAATAATAGGTATATGATTTTGAGGTGCTAATCTACTCATTAAAGAAGCACGAAATTCTTTTTCAGTTTTACTATCTTTCTCTATGAGGTCCCACTTATTTACTACAAGAACAACACTTTTTTTATTAGAATTAATTATATTTAAAATATTTAAATCTTGAGCACCAATACCCTCATTAGCATCTATAACTAATAAACAAACATCTGCATTTTCAATAGCTCTAATGCTACGAGTAATTGAATAAAACTCTACATTATCATAAATACTATTTTTTTTACGAATACCAGCTGTATCTACTAGATAAAAATTAAAGTTAAATTTATTAAAAAGTTGATAAATAGTATCTCTAGTGGTACCAGCAATTGGTGTAACGATAGAACGATCTTCACCAATAAGGGTATTCAAAATTGTAGATTTACCGACATTAGGCTTACCTACAATAGCTATTCTAGGATAATCTAATTCTTCACTTTCTTCATTTGGTAACATCTCTACAACAGCATCTAATAAATCACCAGTTCCTAACCCATTCTTTGCAGAAATAGGAAATACAACACTAAACCCTAATTGATAAAATTCAGTATGATCATTATAAATGATATTATTATCGGTTTTATTAGCAACCAAAAAAACTGGTTTGTTCTGAGATCTCAAAAGCTCTACAATATCTAAATCTAAAGCTGTGATACCCTCTTGAGTATCTACAACAAATAAAATCACATCAGACTCATTAATAGCTAAGTCTACTTGCTTTTTAATTTCTTGTTGAAAAATATCATCAGATTTAAGGACAACTCCGCCAGTATCAATTATAGAAAATTCTTTTCCATTCCAGATGCTTTTGCCATAAATTCTATCTCTAGTAACACCACTAGTAGGATCCTCAATGGCTACTCTCTCACCTACTAATCTATTAAATAACGTACTTTTGCCAACATTAGGACGCCCTACAATCGCAACAATTCCTTTCATTATGCTATATAAAATTTAAAAAAATTAAATGCAAAGTTACAAAAAAAGAGATAATTAAAAAAATGGGGGTAGAGAGGGGTAAATATATTTTATAATGTTAGTGTTTTTATATGTCAATATTTCAAAAATATATTATCTTTGCATCAAATATTTATTTCTTATGAAAAATATTGTTTCCAACCTCCAAGAGCACCTCTCTAAAGGCAAACATCAAAACTTAGAATTTCTCAACGACCTTTACAACAAAATGAAAAATGATGGTAGCGATGTACTAGATTACCAACATCTAAAAGCTCAAAGCGTCTCTCCTCAATGTCCTAGCTGCCATAGCATACATATCAAGAAAAATGGTCATCAGCAAGGTCTGCAAATGTATAAATGTAAAGATTGTGGTAAAAACTTCCGCGAAACTACTGGCACCTTCGTCTACTACCTACACAAAAAAGAGCTAATGCTCGATTACATTCGCCTGATGCTTGAGGGCAAAACACTACGTCAATGCTCCAAAGAACTACATATTTCTCTGCCCACTAGCTTCGAGTGGCGACACCGCATACTATCTGCACTTAGAAGTTTCGAAAATAATGTAAACTTTTTCGGTATTATGGAGATAGATGAATTGCTGATGAAATACTCAGAGAAAGGTCATAGATACA
The DNA here is from genome assembly GCA_001603615.1 of Bacteroidales bacterium Bact_20. Classification (GTDB taxonomy): domain Bacteria; phylum Bacteroidota; class Bacteroidia; order Bacteroidales; family DTU049; genus DTU049. The sequence continues at coordinate 4,671 of LUZL01000053.1, forward strand.
AAACTGTAGAAGAGTATCTAATGGCTCAAGAGCTCAAGCAACACAATGTAGCTGTGCTGTCTATGATAGATAGAAGTGGCAATATGCTATGCCAGCTGACTGGACTAGATAATGTGAAAAAAGATCAAATAGAGAAAATATTGGGAACCAAGACACCTAAAAATGGAGTTATTTGCACTTCTGACAGTAAAGAGTTCAAGAACTTAACAGCAGAGAATCTCAAAGATAAGATAGTAATAATTAAGAGTACAAAGCAGCACAGACAGCATAGTTTATCGATAGTGAAGGGTAAAGAAAGTGATTTTGCTCATTGGATAAATGCTACATTCAGAGGAGTGGCTACAAAGTATCTGCAGAGCTACATAATGTGGTATGTGGTGAAGCACAAATATTTATTAGATAGAGTGATAGATGATATAGGTAGGATGCTTAATTTGGCAGCGTCAGACTGGGAGGCATGGTATGTGTATTGCATACTGAGATTAAAGCCTAGAGAAAGGCTAACATAAATGTCATACTCAATCCCCCCCCCTTCATCCCCTCTGAATAACCTTTTTACTCTGCTCTCACTGCCTCTGCTGGTGATATCTGCTTTATTACTAACCGTGGTATTATTATTCCCAATAATCCTAGTATTATGATCGCTAGATTTGCAAAAATGAAATAATCTATACCTAGCTGCATCGGTACATATGACATGTAATACATCGCCTCGTTTAGTGGTATTATATGCCATAAATTCTGCATTACTATTATTACGATGGTGATTATGTTACCTATTAATAAGCTATAAATTATATATCTCATCGTGAGCCATAGAAATACTGATGATATTTTTTTATTTGTCATACCCAAAGTCTTCATTAATCCTATAAATTTTATTTTTTCTAATATTAAAATAAGTAAGATACCTATGATATTTATAAAAGCAACTATTGCCATTAAAATATAGATGACTATCACATTACTATTTAGCATTTCTAACCATGAGAAAAAGCGACTTTCTTTTTCTCTGATATCTATCAATTGTACATCATAATCTAAATGCTGCAAAATCATCGGTTTTACAAAATCAATATATTCAATATTAGATAAAAATATTTCATATGCTCCTACAAGTGAATCACCCCACCCATCAAGCTGTTGTGGTATTTTTATATTCCCGAGGATATAATGATTATCATAATCTTGCAAACCAGTATTATATATTCCTACCACTTTCAATTTTCGCCCGCGTGGTGTATATTGTCCTTCTTTGAAAAAATAAAGTCTCACAGCACTATCTATATCTAATTTGTATTTTTGAGCAATATTTTCTGATATACAGACTTCTGTAATAGTAGTATCTAAGTTTGGCAATCTACCTTTTATTAAATTTTTATTGAAAAAATCTAGAGGATAGTTTTTATTTATACCTTTGAATACTATTCCTTCTATTAAATCTTTCTCATGCAGTATCGCGGGTTTTTCTATTACTGGTGCTACAGCTATAACCTCTTTAATAGATTTTATACTTTCTACATCTTCACGTGGATAAGAAATCGGAGCAGTGCTTAAAGCATCTACTATACTGCCATAATTTGCTACTTGCAGATGTCCATTAAAGCCTACTACTTTATTTTTAATTTCAGTTTTGAAACCTCTAATTATTGAAAAAGATATTAACATAGCAATGATGCTAATAGCAATAGATATCTGAGCAATTATTAGCACTGGACGTGCTGAGCCCTCTTGTTTATTTTTTATTAATTTATTTGATAAATATCTGGAAAGATTCAATTTTTTTTATTACAAAAGTAAAGAAAAAGTATTAACTATTCTGTAATAATTTTGTTTTAATATTACTATACATTGACATTTTTCTTAATAATCATAAACTTTCATAAATAATTAAAAATCACAAATTATTAGGTATTTATACGTAAAAGATTCATTTATAAAGCATTACCACATATTTATCCTTATAATGTGGCAAATCAATTATTTCATAAATGGGTTTAATAACATATTTATAATTCAAAGATTTAATTTCATTAAATATATCATCACCTTTTAAGTAAATTAAAAATGGCTCTGATGGCAGAGGTTGAGTATTGGGAGTTATCCAACCAATCATAGTTTGTAAATCACCTACAGCCCTCCCTATTGCGAGATTATACTTTAAATTTATATTTTCTACTCTTGCATTTATTATAGTTACATTGTTTAATTGTAGGTTATAAACTATTTCTTGTAAGGCTATGATTTTATTTTTTCTAGAATCTACAAGAATAAACTCTGTTTGTGGAAACATGATAGCCAAAGGTATACCAGGTAAACCGCCACCAGTACCTATGTCTACAACTTTTTGTTGAGGAATAAATTTATAAAACTTCGTAATTGCCAAGCTATGAAGGAGATGATGCTGCTCGAAATTATCTTGATCTTTTCTAGATATTAGATTTACTCTGCTATTCCAATCCAGTAAAATATTTTTATAGTTTTCTAATTGGTTCAGTTGAGAATCAGTGATTTCATTAAAATATTTCTTCACTAGTGGTAGCATGATAAAAAATAAATTTTAAATGCTGAAATAAATTTTTTCGAAATTATCTAAAAATTCATCATGTATTAGGTTATTACTGGCAATAATTTCTTTAGAAAATAATACTTCTTCACCACCTGTAAAATTGGTAATTTTACCACCAGCTTCTTGTACGATTATTACTCCACCAGCCACATCCCATGGACTGAGTCCATATTCATAGAAACCATCTACTCTCCCACAAGCAGTCCATGCTAAATCAGCTGCTGCACTACCTAAGCGACGTACACCATGAGAAACTTTTATCAGATGATAAAAAAAGTCAACATATTCTTTTAATTTACCAAAATCCTGATATGGGAAGCCTGTAGCCCATAAGGAATCATTTAAGGAATTTGTTTTAGACACATGAATTTGTCTTTCATTTAGATAGGCACCATGTTCGCGAATGGCATGAAACATTTCCTTGTGCAGAGGATCATAAACTATACCTAACATTAGTTCTTGCTCTATGGCTAGAGCTATGCTTACAGTATATAGAGGAAAATTATGAACAAAATTAGTAGTACCATCCAATGGATCTATAATCCAGCTTAGTTCATCCAATATTTCTATACTATGAAATTCTTCACTTACAAAAGTGCTATTGGGTAATAAAAGTGATAATTCATCTATTAGCATCTCTTCTGCTGTTTTATCTACGTATGAGACTAGATTGCGTGGCGACTTCTCCTCTACCCTTTTCATATCAAAATTTCGCCTTTCAGTAATAATAAAATCCCCTACTTCCTGCACTATTTCTATTACTTTAGGCATTAAAGTTTCTATTAAACTTTCATTTCTCATTATCCTATTATTTTAGCTATTATTTTATTGTTTTCTATTTTTTCTATGATTACTGTAGATATCTTATTTATTAAATTTTCATCAAATTTACTAAAAACTCTAATATAATTTTCAGTATATCCACTTATGTAACCATCTTCATTTTTTGCTTCCCATAAAACTTTTGCAGTTTTATTTAAATTATTTTTACAAAAATCTTCATGTTTCTGATTACTAAGATTTATCAATGCTGCAGATCTCTGTTTTTTAATATTTGGAGAAATTTTACTATCAAATTTATAAGATTTAGTTAATGGTCTATCGCTATATGGGAAAACATGTAAATATGATATAGGCAAATCTTTTAGTAAAGAATACATTTCATTAAAGTCATCATCAGTCTCACCTGGGAAGCCTACAATCACATCATTTGCTATAAAAACATTTGGAATAATTTTGTATATTTTATAAATTAAATTAGCAAAATCAGAAGCACTATATCTACGTTTCATCAATTTCAAAATTCTATCACTCCCATGCTGCAATGGTATGTGAAAATGTGGCATGAAAACTTCTGAATTAGCTACTAAATCTATAATTTCATCGCTTAATAAATCTGGCTCTATAGAGCTAATACGAAATCTCAATGGATAATGTTTATCGACAATGATCTTAAGCAATTTATAAAAATTATCTCCTTTGCCTTCACCAAAATCTCCAATATTCACTCCTGTGAAAATAACTTCTTTTATACCTTCGGATACTAACTTATCCAGTTGCACTAATACTTCATCTATCTTAGCACTTCTGCTACGTCCACGCACATATGGTATAGTACAATAACTGCAGAAATAATCGCAACCGTCTTGTATTTTTAAAAATGTTCTTGTCCTGTCTAGTGTGCTCACAGCTATTTGAAAATCACTTTCTTTATTTTGATAATCATAATTCTCGTTTTCTATTATCTCTGGCAGCAACATTTTGTTATTATTTCCTAATGCCCAATCAGTTTTTTGCAATATAGAATTATCAAAAGATAAATTATCTACCATACACCCTATGAGAGCT
>LUZL01000054.1 GCA_001603615.1 Bacteroidales bacterium Bact_20
TTCACTATCATTTAATATAAGCTTTATAGACTCATAAATCTGTTCATGATTTTGTGGCTCTACGCACAAAGCATTTTCTCCGCATTTAATTATATCTGTTACACCACCAGCATATGTTGTTACAATAGGTAACTGCATAGCCATAGCTTCTAAAAGTGCATTACCAAAAGATTCTCTATACGATGGAAAAACAAAAACATCCATTGTACTCAATGCTTCAGCTACTGAATCTATAAATTTATGAAATATATACTTTTCTTTTGGTAAGGTCTTTTCTGCTAACTCATATATTTCTTTAGCAAAGTCTTCTTCTCCTACACTTGCTCCACCAAATATTGCAAAAAATAAATTTTTAAAATTATCTTTTAACAAATCAGATACAGCTAGTATAAATTCACGATGTCCTTTCATAGGTGATATTCTACCCACTATACCTATCACAGTTGCATCTTCAGGTATATTAAATTTTTTTCGATTAACATTTTTATCATATTTCAAAGGATCTAAAATATCTAAATCTACTGCATTATTTAGTACTTCTATTTTTTGGGGATCTATTGGAGTAGTTAATATTAAATTTTCTTTTATAAAATTAGAAATAGCATAGCATTTATCTATTCTATGATAAATCCATTGATGAATTAATGATTTTTTTCTAATACTGCTTTCCATTCTACGAGTAAAAAATAGCGGTATTTTCATCCCGTAAGTATTTAAAACACTTACTATGGGGAATAAATCATGTGAACGTTGCACATGAATTATATCTGGAGAAAATTTTTTTATTAATTTATATGTATTTTTATAATTAGAAAAAAAATTAGAATTTTTATCAAAAAGACCAGTAGAGAATTGAATATTTAGCGTTTTACATTTTTTACTTATTAGACTATCTGCAGAGCAATATATCAAAACATCATGTCCTCTACTTTTCAATGCTAAAGAAATTTTAATCGTTTGCTGCTCTAACCCTCCCATAGAATATCCTCCACACACTTGTAATATTTTCATAATAATATTTTATTGCAAAAATAAATATCATATTTAAATAAGCCTATACATATAAATAAATATAAATTTATTACTAACATATTAATAATAAATTAGTTATTTATTAAATGCCTAATTCCTATAAATTTAAATCATTTCAGACTACTTTTAGGTTAAGTATTTTCCCAGTAAAATACGCCATCTTTAAATATCATTGCATCCATTGCTAAGCAAGAATGCACAGGAATTATAGCTAAATGGTCTCCTATTTTGAATTTTGTTAAATCTATTTCATCCATATATACTACGCCGTGCTCTTGAGACAGACTTTTCACATATGCATTTGGTATTAATTTTATTTTTTCTAGATCCCATGTACCCACAAGTCCGTATTTTACAACACCTTCATCTACAATACTATCCCTAGATAAATGGACTGCTCCTCCATGTATTACCAGTTCTGATCTATCTGAATGTATAGAAATAATAGGAGAATAGAGAAAGGCAGCTATATCATCTAATGAGCAATTACCATGTAAATATTGCATAGCATCATAAAAAACAAAATTCCCTGGTCTGATCTCATCAACTCTTTCTAGTAATTCTTTATTATATATTCTCAATGATGGAGTATCTCCTATAGAAAGAACTATTGATCTATCTATCATACTCTCTATCAATCTTTTAATTTTTGCTAATTTATCAATATATAAATAATTCAATTCATATAATTGCTCATCAGAAAATAAATTATATGCTTGTCCAAAATGAGAAAATATACCATAGAGTTTATCAGTGACTTTGCTATTCATGGCTTCTGATACTATCTCATATATTTTATTCTCTTGCTCCACATCTATTCCACTACGATTATCTCCACAATCTATTTCTATTGCAAAAAATAATTTTCTTTCGTTAAGATATGGAACCAAATATCTGAATAATTCTATAGAATCTATGCTTACTATAAAACGATCTAAATATTCATCATTTAGAATAAAATCTAATCTATCTAAACTATAAATGTTTATCGGTATAGCCATAAATATATCATTGATCACTTCATTGATATATCTATAAGTCATGTCTATAGATGAGGTAGTAATAGTAGAAATGCCAAATTGCTCAAAGATATATGAAACTACTTCAGATTGATGAGTTTTGTAATGAGGTCTTAGTCGTACATTCCACTCCAGACTTTTATTTATTAGTTTTGAAATATTTTGTTTTACTTTTTTATTATCTATTATTAATTTAGGAGTGTAGGGATATAAAAAATGTTGCTCTTTCATATTTAAAATTTTCCTCTTTTAATTTGGACTTCAAAATTAAAAAAATTATCTTTATAATGTTTATGAATTAATAGTTATTACAGCACCTTTATTTTGCAAGTCTTTAATAATATGATTTATAAAAGGATGTGAGCTCAATATATCTGTATTTCCTACTAAAAATAATAATTCTTTTGCCCTTGTGAGAGAAACATTTAGTTTCCTATCTACACTATTTTCTGCATTCATAGACTGAGATAGCTCTAAATATTCCATATTATTAATAGCAAAAGAATAAATGATAATATCTCGCTCAGAGCCTTGATATCTCTCTACTGTATCAATAGTAATGTCTGCAAAGTCAGGAGATAGCATTGATTTAATCAATGCTATTTGCGATCTATATGGAGTAATCACACCAATAGAATAATCAGGGAATTGACTTTTTAGGGATTTAATGAGCTCAATTACAATTTGCGCTTCATATTTATTGGAAGGAGAAAAGAATGAATCCTCATCTATAGGAGTAGAGATAAACATTACTCTATACTTGTGTTCTATGCTATGATCTATGCTAGATGGCAAATAAAAAGCTTGTGATAATGGAGATTTTTGTCG
>LUZL01000055.1 GCA_001603615.1 Bacteroidales bacterium Bact_20
TTTAATATGCATGTCATATCTACACCAGCAGGTATAGTATCTGTACCATAATTCTTTAGCCTAACTGTTACATTTGTATTAGTTTCTAAACATTCACCAGCTGCAGGAGCTATCAATTCCTCTACAGCTAATTCATATGGTGGATAAATAGGATAAGCATAAATAGGTAATTTATAACTTTGACAACCATTACCATTCGAACCTGTAAAATACGGATTCATTGTTCCTATAGTTTGTGGACTAGTTGTAGAAGATACTATCCAATCACTAGCAGTATTATTATCTGATATGGTTCTAATAACTCCTGCATATCCACTAGAACTAGGTATATCTCCACTCCAATCACTAGATGTTACCCCACTACCAGTGCTAAAAGTATATCCATTTACAGCTACCACATCTACTATATTATTAGCATAGTCTTTCAATATAAACCCTGATAAACTTGAACTTAACATGTCATCAGTACTTCCGCCAGTATTTAAATATAAATTACCAATATTGTCTGTACCTGTTCCCATATGCACGACTAGCACATCACCAGCATCCAAACTAATTGATGGAAAAGTATATGTCCTAGCACCTACACCTTCAACTATTAAAGTATAATTTTCTAAATCTATGGACATTTCTCCTAAATTAGTTATTTCTAATAAATCTTCGCCAGTTATATATGATGGATATGACGATGTAGCTCCTGTGCCAGTTCGATACAATGTAACCTCTGTAAATTTAATAGATGGAGAACCTATCGCTGCACTAATATAATATTCCAAGGTATCCATTAAAGGATCTGTTATTAACGTATCTCCTATGTAGAATGGATTTGTATCTGTGCTATCTAAATACCACATTAACTGCGTTCCAGTCTGATGTATAGCTGTCAATATTGCACTAGTCAATAAAGGTACTGTATCATTTATTGCTATTGGATCATCTGGTTGTAATCTTAAATCTAATGTTTTGCTAATTGTATCATTATATGTCAATGTGCTATATGTGAGATCTGTAAGATATATTTCTAAATCTATTGTAGCCTGACCTCCTACGAATGGTATAGTTAGTTGTGGTGTAAATGTAAAGATATAATCATTATCAGGTAAAATATCTACTGTTGTTATATCTGTTATAGTATCTGTATCATTCATGACACATGTAAGTGATGCTCCGTTTGGTATAGTATCATATCCATAATTATGTAAACGCACTTGTACATTTACATGCTCATCAGTGCATGTATTATTTATTGGATATAGCAATTGCTCAACTGCTAGCTCATACTGTGGAAAGTTAATAACATATACTGTATCACTCACTAGCTCACTACTACAACCAGATATTGAAAATCTGATATTTGGTACATATGTCAACAAGGTTCCAGTAGTTGGCATACTAGTGGATGAATAATAATACAACCCTCTATTACCAGTTACATCTGTCTTTTTGAAATATGGATAACCACTCACTAAACTACCAGTTTTTTCATTTATCCATACTATTTGTAGATTATTAACTCCTGAATAATTGAATGGTGTTTGTAAAGCTATTTTGTACCATCCACTGCCTTCAAATACCAAATCACCATGAAATACCATCTGCATGCTTGCTGTATCTGGAAATGAAGTATTAGGATTTTCTGCTAATGCAGTCTCTTTGATATATATCTTCTGGTTATCCATCAAATAATTATATGATGGCGTACTAGCTAAAAAGAATGCTATTGTATCTATATTACCAGATTGGCCTATCTCATTTGCCAGGTATATCATACTAGAAAAAGTATATTTATAATACCCATAGAAGGGCATGTAATATGTCGTGGTGGTACTACTCATATCTCCCACTATCCTTTGATTAAATCCAGTATTCAGATATGAGCCAGCTGATAGATAATATATAGTAGTATCTAATAAATGTGGTGTTATTAAACTATTTCCCACATTTAATACATTTGAACCATAAGGATCTGAATACCAATATATTGGTAATCCACTTGGTGAGACGGCAACTAGAGTATCTATGTCTCCAAAATTAATGGTAGATGATGCTATTATTGGATTTGCTGCTCTCTCATATAGTCTCAATGCTTTTTCTATAGTATCATTATATTGAACTACACTGAAATTGGGATATCCACTATGGTAGATCTTTAAGTTTATATCAGCAACTCCATTTATATAATTAATATTTATAGGATCAGTAAATGTGAAGAAATAGTCTTGTCCTGGGTATATCACATCATGAATAGCTTCTGATATAATATTAGTATCATTTTGAACACATGTTAATTCTACACCTGCTGGTATTGCTTCCTCACCATAGTTATGTAATTTTACAGTTACATTAGTAATGGGTTGAGAACAATCATCTACATTTGGTGAAACTATTTCATTTATAGCCAACTCATATTGTGCTGATGGTAATACATATGCCGTATCTGGTACCAAAGTACTGCCACATCCTCTTATAGAAAATCTTATATTTGGTACATAGGTTAAATAATATCCTGTTGTCGGCATACTAGTTGATGAATAGTTGTACAGGCCTCTATTACCAGTAACATTTGTATATTTGAAATACGGATAGCCACTAGTAGAGCCGGTACTTTTTTGATTTATCCACACTATTTGTAAATTATTCACTCCAGAATAATTAAATGAACTATCTAAGGCTATTTTGTACCAACCTCCACCATTAAATACTAAATCCCCATGAAATACTCTTTGCATAGTTGTAGTATCTGGTATCTGTGTGGTAGCATGCTCAGAAAGTGTTGTTTCTTTTATATATATTGTTTGATTATCCATTAAAAAGTTTGATGGAGCTGTACCAGCTAAAAAGAACGATATTGTATCTATTTTACCAGATTGTTCTATCTCTTCAGCTAGATAAATCATACTGCCGAAGGTATATTTATAATTTCCATAAAATGGTATATAATAAGTTGTACTAGTACTAGCCATATTACCCACTATAATAGGATCTAAATCTGTAGAAGTAGATACATAATAAACAGTTGTATCATACAATGCTGGTGTCATAAATGTATCACCTCTATGTAATAATATAGCTCCTAATGGATCTGAAAACCAATAATGAGATGTCTGTGCCTGTGACTCTACACTTAATAGTGCTGGTAAACCAGTTAATGTAACACAACTATGTGCTACTGGTGCCTCTGGTTGATATAGTACTCTTATAGATTTTAGCAAAGTATCATT
>LUZL01000056.1 GCA_001603615.1 Bacteroidales bacterium Bact_20
CCTTTCAATATCCCTAGTGGTCCTGCTGGTAAGCTTCTGCAATTATTAATAGATAGCGATGAAATATATTTCCTCGTAGGTACTAAAGTAAATGAAGCACATCAAGATCCTCATCTACCTGTAGATCTCGAAATAAGAAGAACTGTCGTTAGACGCATCGCTCGACAATTAGAAGAAAAATTATTAAAAGAAGTACATATAGAATTTATATAGGACTATTTTTTTACTATAAAATTAGTTTAAAATAGTTTAAATTTATTAATATTTTTTATATAAATTTGTATAATAAAAACATTATATATGGATAATAGTAAATTAAATAGAATAATTATAATGATAATTTTTACTATGTTTTATAGTAGCTACGCTACAGGACAAAATATGGGTATTGGTAGTTCATTATTTATCCCAGATTCATCTGCTTTACTAGAGCTTCAGGCTACAGATAAGGGGTTATTGCTACCTCGTTTGACTTCTGCACAAAGAGATAATATCATTAATCCTGCTCAATCACTTTTAATTTTTAACCTTAGCACAAATTGTTTTGAAACATTTGTAAATGGACAATGGCGTTCTATTTGGTGTGATCCATGTTCTAGCTTTAGTATCAATGTTTCTACCAGTTCAGACACTATCTGTGAAGGTGATAATGCTGTCTTATCTGCTGCTGGGGCTAGTAGTTATATATGGAATAATGGTGAAACTACAAATAGCATAACTGTTTCTCCAACAAGCACCACTATTTATATAGTTTCAGGTTTTCACAATGAATGCATAGATATTGATACTATTCAGATTATTGTAAATTCTCTACCTTCGCAACCATCTAATATTAGTGGACCTACAGTTTTATGTAATTCCCAATCTATCACAACTACTGAAGAGTTTAATTCAGACATTCTTGTTCATGGTACTTCAGCACCTACTAACGTATGGTTTGCTCCTAGTTACAACACACCTATTAGTTATAATGCCACTAATGGATGCCCTCCAGGTAGTATTGGTTATTCTGGCAGTTGGAATAATTATTGGGGAAATTTTGTTCGTCTCCCAGAGGTTAATTGCAGTGGCTTTGACACTGTTACATTATCTTTTGATGTGTCTCATTCTTATTTTGATACTCACCCAAATGATTGGTGCAGATTTTATGTATGGGCAGATAATGCTTACAAACATAATGTTATTTCTGTAAAAATTAATAATGTGGACGTTACATATGATGCTGGAGTCAATGGAAAAGGTTTTAAATTTTCTGAATTACGTTCCTGTGCTCATGTAGAAGTTTTATTTAATATTTCAAGTATAGTAAATAAATCAAATATTTTATTTTACATTGAACCTTCCTGTGGATATAATGATTCTAAAACTTTTTATGTCTGGTTTGATAATATAAGCATTAGCTCCCTTGCTGCTAATAATAATGCAGTATATAGTGTCTTTGATGAAGGTTTTTCATATAATTGGTCTGTACCATCAGGATGGATAATTAATAATGGACAAAATACAAATACTATAAATGTAACAGCTAATAATAATAGTGGCTACGTGAGTGTAATACCTGTAAATAGTTGTGGTAATGGCCCTTCATCATCTATTTATGTAGAAATTTGTCCTTGAAATTTTTTTTATTTTTATACCACTTTATATTATTTCACTTTCTTTTATTTTTAGTTTTTTACTCGTAATTTTGTAAAAAAATTACTATAATGACTAAACTAAGTGTGAATATTAATAAGATAGCTACTATTCGCAATGCTCGTGGTGGTAATATACCAGACGTCACTCTAGCAGCTATTAATGTGCAACGTTTCGGAGCTCATGGTGTAACTGTACATCCTCGTCCCGACGAAAGACACATCAAATATAGCGATGTTTATGCTATCAAGCAAAATATATCTATTGAGTTTAATATAGAGGGGTATCCTAATGATAGGTTTCTCTATTTAGTAAAAGAGGTGAAACCTACTCAGGTAACATTAGTGCCAGATCCTCCTGACGCTATAACAAGTAATGCAGGATGGGATACTTTTAAATATTTCGATTTCCTCTCTAACGTTATCAGTGATCTGAAAAAATTAGGGATAAGAACTTCTATTTTTGTAGAAACAGATATTGATAATATTAAAAATGCTGCTAAAACAGGCACTGATAGGATAGAGCTATATACTGAGCCATATGCTAAGTATTACAATGTGGATAGAGATAATGCTATCAAACCTTTTATTGCTGCTGCAAAAGCCGCTGTAGATGTAGGGCTTGGTGTAAATGCCGGACACGATCTTAATCTAGATAATTTGAGATTTTTTTCTCAAAATATACCTAATCTGCTTGAGGTGAGCATAGGTCATGCTCTCATCAGTGATGCTTTATATTTCGGATTAGAAAATACTATTCAAATGTATCTAAATGAACTTGGCTATTAATGAGATGAAAAATATATGATTGATTTTTTATTATCCAAGAAATATGCTAAATAATAATTCATTAATAGATAATCAATTACTTAGTTTTAAATATTTTAAAGCAAAAAATAATAGCGATAAAAATTTATTAATCCTTCACGGATTATTAGGATGTGCAGATAATTGGTTACCACAGGGTAAAATATTTTCTGAATTTTATAATGTCATAATCCCTGATTTGAGAAATCATGGTAATTCCTTTCATAATGTTTCTATGAAGTATGAAGAAATGGCTAATGATATTTTGCATTTGCTTAATTATTTGCAAATTAATTATTTATCAATCATTGGTCATAGTATGGGTGGTAAATTAGCAATGCTAATATCTCTACTGCACCCAGAAATAATAGATAAAATGATAATCATTGATATAGCTCCTGATAGATACATCACTGACTCAAATTTTAAATTATTAAATATTTTGAAATCTATCCCTCTGGATAAGTTAAAAAATCGTGATGAAATTAAAAAGTTTATTAAAGATAAGGTACCAAATTTCAGAGAAGTAGATTTGATTTTGAAAAATATAAAATTAAATAGTCAAAGGTCATATGAGTGGAAAATCAATTTACAAGCTTTAATAAATAATATAAATCTTTTAGCAGATTTCCCTACTTTGGATAAAAAATTTACTAAGCCAGTACTTTTTTTACGTGGAGAAAATAGCAATCATATTTTACCACAGCATTATGATAAAATATATACTCATTTTCCCAATGCATTTATTAAAACTGTATCTCATGCAGGACACTGGGTGCAGGTAGATAATACAGATGAATTCATCAAATATTCTTTGGAATATTTAAATGATTAGATTATAATTTAGGTCCGAAATTTACTAATCTACTAGTTTCTGCATCAGCAGCGAATCTTTGGAAATTTTCAACAAACGCTTTTGCCAACTTTTGAGCTTGATTATCATAAGCAGTTTTATCATCCCAAGTATTTCGTGGATTTAAAATATAATCATCAATACCTTCTAGATGTTGTGGTATTTTAAGATTAAAGAAAGGCATAGTCTGATATTGCGTTTTCAAAATAGATCCATCTAAAATAGCATGAATAATATTTCTAGATACATCTATGTCTATTCTTTTGCCTACGCCATAGGGTCCACCTATCCATCCAGTATTCACTAAATAAGCATGAGCATTATGTTTCTGAATTTTTTCAGCTAATAATCTAGCATAAACGATTGGAGGTAAAGTGAGGAATGCTGCTCCAAAAGCTGCAGAAAATGTTGGCGATGGCTCTATAATACCACGTTCAGTACCCGCTAATTTAGCTGTATAACCACTTATGAAATAATACATAGCTTCCTCTGGGCTTAATACAGCTACTGGAGGGAGCACACCAAAAGCATCAGCTGTTAAAAATATTATGTTTTGAGGATGCGGACCTACTGAAGGGATAACTGCATTAGGTATGTGAGAAAGGGGATAAGAAGCTCTAGTATTTTCTGTTTTAGAAGCATCTGAATAATCTATCTCTCCTGTTTGAGTATCATAAACCACATTTTCTAGAATTGTATTTCTACGAATTGCATTATAAATCTGAGGTTCTTTTTTAGGATCTAGATTGATGCATTTAGCATAGCACCCACCTTCTAAATTAAATACTCCATTTTCGTCCCAGCCATGCTCATCATCACCAATAAGATATCTCTCTGGATCGGCTGATAACGTAGTTTTACCTGTACCAGATAAACCAAAAAATATTGCTGTATCACCGTTTTTGCCCATATTAGCTGAGCAATGCATAGAAGCTATATTTTTCAATGGTAAAAAATAATTCATTACAGAGAAAAAACCTTTTTTTATCTCTCCACCATACCACGTACCGCCTACTAAAGCCATTTGTTCTGTAAAATTAAAAGTTACAAATACATCACTATTTAATTTATGCTCTTGCCATTTTTTATTACTAACTCTCGGTGCATGAAGCATTACAAACTTTGGAGAAAAATTTTCTAGTTCTTTATCAGTAGGAACAATAAACATGTTTTTAGCGAAATGTGCAGCCCATGCTACATCAGTAATTACTCTTATTGGCAATCTGTTTTTTTCTGATGCTCCCACAAATGCATCCATTACGAAAAGTTCTTTACCATTAAAATATTCAGTTACTTGTTGTTTGAGATCTGTCCATACTTCAGTAGTCATAGGTTTATTGTCGCTATTTTTATTCATTTCATTTTTCCACCAAACTACATCTTTGGTAGTATCATCGTAGACAATGTATTTATCTTTGGGAGAACGTCCTGTAAAAATTCCAGTATCTACCGCCACAGCTCCACATTTGGTTACAAATACTTTTGCATAATCTTTATTTTCTGGACTAGTTTCATATTTATAAAACTCATCATAAGATAAATTATGGTGTACTTCACCAGGCTTAATGCCAAGATTAATAAGGTCTTTTATTAAATTATCGGTGTTCATAATCCTAAAACTTTATATAGATTTGTTAATAATTTACTAGCTCCTATGCGAAATAGAGTTGGATTTAGCCAATCTATTCCCAAAATATTTTTTACGATTAAATAATAATTATATGCATCTTGTGGTTCTCTAATGCCTCCAGCTGGTTTAAAACCGATTTTTTTACCGGTAAGAGCATAAAATTCTCTGATAGCATAACACATTATGAAAGCAGCATCTAATGTAGCAGCAGGTGAAATTTTACCTGTTGATGTTTTAATAAAATCTGCTCCATTTTCCATGGCTATCATGCTTACATTATAGATAAGATAAGGATCTTTCAATTCTCCTGTTTCCAATATTACTTTTAGATGAGCATCACCACAAGCTTTTTTATGTAATAAAATTTCATGTTTTACATAATCTATATCTCCTGATAACGCAGCACCTCTAGAAATGACCATATCAATTTCTTGAGCTCCATGAGCTACAGCATGCTCCACCTCAGCGATTCTAACATGCAATGGAGATTGCCCACTAGGAAATCCACCAGCTACACATGCTAACTTAATATCTGTATTGATTAATTCTTTAGCAGCGAAACTAGCAAAATTAGGATATACACATACAGCAGCTACTCCTTTGCCACCGGTTTTTGTATAACTATCTTTAGCTTGATCTATCAATTGTTTTACTACCTCATTATTATCAGTTCCCTCCAAAGTAGTCAAATCTATAAAACTAATCAATTCACGAGCTATATCATCTGTTAGAACCTTATTTTTTATTATTTCGTCTATGTTGGTGCTTAAATGTTCCCAATTCATAAATATTTAATTTTTAATTTTTTGCAAAATAAGGTAATAATAATTAGTTAACAAAATATTAATTAATTTTTAACAATAAATTTTTATAATATTCTTCTAACTCAATTAAAAAGTTAATAGCTTCCTCAGAATTAGGTGCTTTGCCATGCCATAAATGATTGTTTTCTATAGATTTAACACCCTTCCCCATAGTAGTATTTGCTATCACACAGGTAGGTTTTTGTATCCAACTAATAGATTTGAAACAACATAAAAGATCAT
>LUZL01000057.1 GCA_001603615.1 Bacteroidales bacterium Bact_20
GATTATAAAACAATAATCTCTCTACGCCCTACTGCCGTCAATTTAAAAAGAGGGGCAGATTACGTCTATTCATTTATAAATAATAATATCAGCAATGAACTGATTTATGATAAAGCTTTAGAATTTGCAAATAATGAAATCAATGCTTGCTACACAATCGGAATCTACGGAGTAGAATTGATAAAGCGAATATACAAGTCTAATCATAAACCAGTGAATATACTTACTCATTGCAATGCAGGGTGGCTAGCTTGTGGCGATTATGGGACTGCACTGGCTCCTATTTTTGAAGCAAATAATCAAAGTATTCCAATGCACATTTGGGTAGATGAAACTCGTCCATTAAATCAAGGTTCCCGATTGACTGCATGGGAACTTTATAATGAAAATATTCCGTTTTCTATTATCACTGACAACACTGGTGGTTTACTAATGATGAAAAATCAAGTAGATATGGTAATAGTAGGTGCAGATAGAATAGCCTCAAACGGCGATGTAGCCAATAAAATTGGTACTTATTTAAAAGCTTTAGCTGCAAGTGAACATTCTATCCCTTTCCATGTAGCTGCTCCTATCTCCACATTTGACTTCTCAATTAATTCAGGATTTGATATCCCAATAGAAAAAAGAAATATGTCAGAACTACAAACTATTCAATCTTATTACCAAAATGAATTGATCTTATCCGAATTATTTCCATCTGATTATCCATCTGTTAATTATGCTTTTGATATAACTCCTGCCAGATTTTTAACTTCTTTTATTACAGAAAAAGGAATTTTTCAAAACATTAATAAATTAATAAATAAATTATAAGTAAATAAAAATAAATAGCAATGAATAAATATCAAAAACAAGCTAAAGAACTAGCTAAATTTATGCAAAGACTTTATATACAAAAGCTCACTACTAGCCTAGGAGGTAATATTAGTATGAAAATTGATGATAGAATATTGATTACTCCTTCTCAAATAGACAAAAATTCACTTACCGCCAAAGATATAGTATATTTAACACTAAATGGAGAAATTATTAAATCCAAGCATCACACTAGCATAGAAACACCTATGCATATTGCTATCTATAAGTCTAGATCTGATGTGCAAGTGATAATGCATGCTCATCCATTTTGGTGTACTGTTGCAGCTGTTTGGGATTTGCAAATAGATCTTAATGTAACTGACGAAGCATATTTTAATATAAAAAAAATTAGCTATGCAAATTATTCTCCCATGGGCACAGACAATCTGGCTAATGAAGTTGCTAGTAAAATAAAATCATCTGATATAGTAATAATGGCTAATCATGGGATTGTGTGTGTGGGTAAAACACTGTGTGAAACTACTGAGAAACTAGAAATTGTAGAAAACTTAGCCCATATAAGTTGGTTAAAACAATTTAATGACAAAATAAATTATTTGCCTGATGATGCTATGAAATATATAGATGATAATTTTTATTAAAAGATGAAACGACTTTTTTATCTGTAAAATAATTGTTAATTTTATATTGTTTCAATTCGTTAATGATATATAATATTCATTATTTTTATTATTAATTCATATATAATAAGTAATTTTAAAAAAAATATCATATTTTATAAATTTATAGAAAAATACAATATATCTCAAACTTAATACTATATTAGCAATGAAATATTTTATTCAATATATCATAGATTAATTATATCAATTAAAAAATATTAAAAAATACTCTTTGGCATAATAATTGTCTATATTATTTTTTTATATAAATTTACCAAAAATTATCTTAATATGAAAAAAATCATTTTTATTTTATTAGTATTCCCTTTAGTTTTATTTGGTCAAAATATTTCTAAAGTTAATACCACCATTGACGAAGTTAAAGTTTTTCTCAACGGTGCTCAAATTTCTAGAATCGGCAATATCAATTTATTAAAAGGCGACAACAAAATCATCATCTCTAATCTGCCAAATGATCTAGATCCCAAAACCGTTATTGTGAAAGGTCAAGGAGATTTCATTATACAAACTGTTAATACTTCTATTAATTATCTTTCTGATTATGAAAATGATCCTAAATACAAGGTTTTAAAAGATTCTCTCAAGCTTTTGCAAAATAAAGTAGATTTAAACAATTCTTACCTACAAGTTTATGCTGATGAAGAAGCTATGATAAAAGCTAATAAAACTATCGGTGGCACTCAAAATGGTACCAATGTAGCTGAGTTAGTAAAAGCTGCAGATTTTTTTCATAATAGATTGTTAGAAATTAAAACTAGAACTATTGAATTATCTAATCAAAATAGAGATTTGCAACTTGTAATAAATAAAATTCAAAATCAAATAGCCTCATATGAGGCTATAGCTAGACGCCCAATAGGCGAAATATCTATAAACATTTATGCAGACAAGGCAACAACAGGTAAATTAAATGTAACATATTTTACTAATTATGCTTCATGGATACCTAGCTATGACCTCAGATTTACAGATTTAAATAAACCTATAACTCTACAGTTCAAAGGACAAATTAATCAAACTACTGGTGAAAATTGGCAAAATGCTAAAATCATCCTTAGCAGCTCTAATCCTACTATTTCGCAACAAAAACCTCAATTATACCCTTGGTATCTAAGTGTTTATACTCCTAAACGTATGGGAAATGCAGATATAAGAGGACAAAAAGCAGAGGGTTCAGGAGTTTATGTCGAAGGTGTGAGAGTACTAGATAAATCATCACCAGCACCTACAATGATGGCAACCAGCTATGAGACTCCAGTATCTATGGAATATACTTTAGAAGCTAGGATAGATGTACCATCTAATCAAGAAAAATTAGTAAATATACAGTCCTATGAGATGCCAGCTAAATATTTATATTATACTGCTCCCAAGGTAGATCCAGATGCTTTTTTGATAGCAAATATTTATGATTGGGGAAAAAATTATTTCTTAGATGGCATTGCAAATATCTATTATGAAAATAGCTTTATAGGTACTACAAATATCTCATCTTATCAAGTAGAAGATACCATGCAGGTATCACTTGGTAGAGACAAAAGTGTAATAGTGAATAGAAACGTCATCAAAGATTCTACTGCTAAACAAGTCATTGGCTCAAAAGTAAAATATAATAGAGCTTTTGAAATAACAGTTAGAAATAACAAAAAATATCCTATAGAAATAATCATAGAGGACCAATTACCTATATCTCAGCAGAAAGAAATAGAAGTATCTGATATAGCAGTAGGTAATGGCAAAATAGATCCAGATACTAAAATAGTAACATGGAGATATACAATACAACCAAGTGCTACGATAAAAACTACAATAAAATTTGTTGTTAAAAGTCCAAAAGAATTAAACTTGGCTTTGTGAAATAAACTTAGTAGCGGGGGCAGGACTCGAACCTGCGACCTCCGGGTTATGAGCCCGACGAGCTACCTCTGCTCTACCCCGCAATATTGTTTTGCAAAATTATAAATAATTTTTTAATTGACAAAATTTATATTTAATTTTATTAATATAAAT
>LUZL01000058.1 GCA_001603615.1 Bacteroidales bacterium Bact_20
GATGTGCCACCCGCAGGATCCATCTCCACTTTTATGAAATAATTGTCGCTACCCCAATCTATATTACTGAAATTACCCCATACAACAGTTCCACCACCTATATTTAAATTTACTAGCCCAAATCCATTTGTTATGGCATAGTGTGTTTCTACATAAACTGGGGTGCCAGTTATACTTGTCTTTATTATGCTAATGCGAAACGCTACATTTTGATTAGATAATACATTACCATTTGCATCCCTAGCTATTGCCTGATACTTGAAGGTTTCCGGGCTCTGCCCATATGATAGGGCACTTGTTAACAGAGATAAAAGTAAAATCCCTGCATAAATTGAATTTTTAAAAAATTTTTTCATTTTGTTTTTATTTATTTGTTGATTGTTCACTGTATTTTAGCATTAACTGTTTTAATTGCTGAATATCTGATTTTAATTGATCAATTTCTTCCTGTTGTGTATTAATAATTTTTTGTTGTTCTGTTATCATCCCTTGTTGTTCTTGAATAGCTTTTACTATAGGGACAACAAATACAGCATATCGCAGCCCATAGTAGTCATTTTCATTTTTAGGAGCATCTATACCGCTAAAGTCAAAGCCACATTCTCTGGCAACTTTTTCAACATCTTGAGCTAAAAAGCCTGTTTGTAACATTTTGCTTATTATTTCTTCAGCATCTTTTAGTCTCATGCTATCTGGAGTATTTGTAAACTTTGCAATAGCATCCATATCAAAATAATAGGTAACAGGTTTTAGTTTCATAATAAAATTTAATCCTGGCACATTTTCTTTAACATCTTTTTTAAATCTCAAATCACTTAAAGTAGTCCATCCAACCTGACCACCAATACTGGTAATAGAGTTATTACCTATCCTTATTTGGTTACTAGCAGTTATATTAGTATTATAACCTATTGCAGTGCTATTATTATAATTTCCACTACTAAATGCGTTACAACCAAGAGCAGTATTATTTATTCCAGTTTTATTAGAAAATAATGCCTGACATCCAATAGCAGTATTGTTAGATCCTGTGGAATCATTATATAACGAATAATAGCCATAGGCTGTATTATTAGATCCATATTTGTTTAATACTAATGACTGAAATCCACCTGCTATATTATTACAACCATTTATATTTGACATAAGAGCATAAGCACCAATAGCTACATTAAGATTTCCCGTAGTATTATAATTTAGAGATTTATAGCCAATAGCGACATTACCATAACCTTCTGTATTTGAATAAAGAGACCAATTGCTAATAGCAATATTATAATTGCCGCTATAATTATTATGAAGTGCAGCAGTACCGATTGCTGTGTTTTCTGAACCTTCTATGTTTATTCGAAGTGCCTCACTACCTATACCGATATTTCCATATCCAGCAATATTAGAACGTAATGCATCTCCACCTATGCCAATATTTCCATATCCTGTAGTATTTGCAAATAATGCAGTAGAACCGATTGCAATATTGTAATTACCATTCGTATTTGAAAAACCTGCAGTATAACCAATAAATACATTATTATTATCACTAAAATCATCATTTTTTCCTGCACTTTCTCCTATAAATACAGAATTACCAGTATTTAAAAATTCTAAAGTTCCATTGGTTGTAAATCGCCATTTTAAAGTATTATTGGTTCTCACATCGAAATCATTGTTATCTATTGTACCAATGAAATTAACCCATGGTATTGTACCAGTATTTCCAGTTATTTTCCAGCCATCAGAAGAAGTATTTGCTAATTTTGCATATAAAGCATACGGCACAGATAGTAATTGAGATGTACCCATTGGTAGATATGTTGTACCACCTGTCGGATCCAACTTCACATCCAGGAAATACTTATCATTAGCCCAATTTATTGTAGAAAAACTACCTGATACAACACTACCCTCACCAATATTCAAATTAACAAGTCCGAAACTGTTCGTAGTGACAGTGTGTATTTCTTCATATACGAGAGTACCCGAAGTATTATTTTTCAAAAT
>LUZL01000059.1 GCA_001603615.1 Bacteroidales bacterium Bact_20
TGAATCCTGCACCGCCTGTTACTAAAATTCTTTTATGTATCATTTTAAATATTTTATCATTAATAAAGTTTCTTTAATAATTAGATTTATCTACTTTCTCAAATCTCCTCTTCTCCACTTCACTATTTCACCCAATCTCCCAGTCACAACGTCACCTCATCAGCCATTCTCCCATTCTCTCTCATCTCTAAACTAAACTTTGATTTTACCTTACTTTATCAATTAGTTTTCACTCCAATACAATAATAATAAAATCCCCTCTCTTTCATCTCAGTAGCATCATAGATATTTCTACCATCTAATACTAAAGGTGTTTTCATCAAATTTTTGATTAAATCCCAATCTGGTAATCTAAATTCTGTCCATTCGGTAACTAACAAGAGAGCATCTGCATCCTTTACTGCTTCATACATATCATCTGCATAGTTTATTATATTACCTATTCGTCTTTTAGTCTCTTCCATACTAGCAGGATCAAATGCTGTTATTTGAGCATTATTTTTTAATAATTTATCAATAATTACTAATGAAGGAGCTTCTCTCATATCATCGGTATTAGGTTTAAAAGATAGACCCCAAAGAGCAATTTTTTTACCAGAAATATTACCATTATAAAATTGTAATAATTTTTTAACCAAAATACTTTTTTGTTCTTCATTAATAGTCTCAACGGCTTGTAAAAGGCGTAGTTGATAATTATTTTCTTCGCCAGCTTTGATGAGTGCTTTCACATCTTTAGGGAAGCAGCTGCCACCGTATCCTATTCCTGGATATAGAAATTTGTTTCCTATCCTAGGATCTGAACCGATGCCTAGTCTTACCATATTAACATCTGCACCTAAAATTTCACATAAATTTGCTATATCATTCATAAAGCTAATACGTGTTGCTAGCATAGCATTAGCAGCATATTTAGTCATTTCTGCAGATGGTATATCCATAAATATTATTGGATGACCGTTTAGAGTGAAAGGTTTATATAATCTTTGAAAAATTTCTTTTGCTCGCTCAGACTCTATACCTATCACTATACGATCAGGCTTCATGAAATCATTTATTGCATCACCTTCTTTAAGAAATTCAGGATTTGATGCTACATCAAAATCAATGTTAAGATTACGATTATTTAATTCAGTTTTAATGGCTTCTTTTACTTTATTTGCCGTACCAACTGGCACAGTGCTTTTGGTAACTACTACTAAATAATCATTCATATATTTCCCAATATTATGAGCTACATCTAGTACATATTTAAGATCTGCACTACCATCTTCATCTGGTGGTGTACCTACAGCTATGAAAACCATCTCTGCACCGTCCAAAACTTCAGCAATATCGGTTTCAAAACTTAATCTTCCTTTTTCTAAATTTTTAATTATCAATTCGTCTAAACCTGGTTCATATATAGGAGATATACCTTTTTTGAGATTTTCTATTTTATTTTTATCAATATCTACACAAACTGTTTCTACACCTACCTCTGCGAAACATACTCCTGTAACTAATCCTACATAGCCAGTTCCAACTATAACAATTTTCATAATATTTTAAAGTTTTATGCAAAATAAATCAATTTTTTCAAAATCATTAAATTAAAATTTTAATCTTTATTAGAAAAAAAAACCTAACTTTGCAAGAAAAAAAATAGTCCAAATTATGAATGAAGAAACCACACCAATGTCAGGCAGAAAGCAAGTAAATGACATTGTAATAAAATTTGTTGGTGATTCTGGAGATGGTATTCAGTTATCAGGTAATATTTTTGCTGATACACTAGCACATATAGGCTTAGATATGGCTACATTTCCAGATTTTCCCGCAGAGGTCAGAGCACCACGTAATACTACATTTGGTGTATCTGGATTTCAAATACATTTTAGTAATAAAAAAGTTTTAACACCAGGTGATGAATATGATGTTTTGGTTTGTTTCAATCCTGCATCACTAAAGGTAAATCTCAAAAATGTAAAACAAGGTGGTATTATTATTGTTGATAGTTCTAATTTCACTCCTCGTAGTTTAGAGACAGCAGGTTATACATCTAATCCATTAGAAGATAATAGCTTGGATAATTATATAGTTTTACAAATTCCCGCGTCTGAGATGTCTATTAGCATTAATAGTGATTTAGATAAGAAAAGTGCTGAAAGAACTAAAAATATGTATATCCTTGGAGTACTATATAATATGTTCGGCTTTGAGTTAAAACCAGCTATTAATTATATTAATAATAAATTTAAAAATACATCACAATTAATAAATGCAAATCTAAAATCTCTAGAAGAAGGCTATAAATTTAGCGAAACATTAAAAAATTTCCCCAAATTTTACCTTGCTAAATGTGAGCTTATACCAGGGAAATATAGAGATATACAAGGTAATGTCGCTACAGCATGGGGATTGATGGCAGCTGCAGAAAAGGCTGGTCTTCATTTATTTATTGGTTCATATCCTATTACTCCCGCTACAGAAATTTTAGTTGAGCTCTCTAAACATAGAGAATTGGGAGTTAAAACATTTCAAGCTGAAGATGAGATAGCTGGCATCACCTCTGCCATAGGAGCTAGTTTTGCTGGAGCATTGGCAGCCACTACTACTTCTGGTCCTGGATTATCATTAAAAGTAGAAGCTATGGGCTTAGCAGTAATGACTGAGCTACCAATAGTAATAGTTGATGTACAAAGAGCTGGTCCATCCACTGGTATGCCTACGAAAAGTGAGCAAGCTGATTTATACATGTCTATGTTTGGTCGTAATGGCGAAGCACCTATTCCTATCATTGCTGCATCATCATCTGTAGATTGCTTTTTTGCTGCTTTCGAAGCTGCTAAAATAGCTCTTGAACATATGACACCTGTTATCTTACTATCTGATGGCTATATAGGGTTAGGGTCTAGTGTATTTCGCATTCCTAAAATGGCTGATTTACCAGAAATCCGTCCGCCTTTTGCTGATCCAAATGTTAAGTATTATCCGTATGAGCGTGATGATGAATGGTATGTGAGAAAATGGGCTATACCGGGTACTCCAGGATTACAACATAGAGTTGGTGGCTTAGAAAAATCTGATATCTATGGCGAAGTAACTACAGATGCCAAAAATCATGAAAAAATGGTTATAAACAGAGAAGAAAAAATTAAACGTATAGCTCATAAATGGCCTCTCCAAAGAATTACTGGACCAGAAGATGCAGATTTATTAGTAGTCAGTTGGGGTGGTACTAAAGGACAAGTAGAGGGTGCTATACAAAACTTAACTACAAAAGGCTACCGCATATCTCATACTCACTTCAGATATATAAACCCATTACCTCTAAATACTCATGAAATATTAAAATCTGGCAAAAAAGTAATTGTCTGTGAGCTAAACAGAGGACAATTCGCAAATATCCTCAGAATGAACTATCAAGATATAGAATTTCATCAGTACAATAAAGTACAAGGACAACCATTTACTGTTAGAGAATTAGAAAATGCATTTACAGAATTATTAAATTCATAAAAATTTTATTATCATGAAAAAGTCAATAAATAATACAATCCCCAAATCTGATGTACCATTAACACCAAAAGATTTCGAAAGCGATCAAATTATTAGATGGTGCCCAGGATGTGGCGATCATATGATAGTCAATTCTCTCAAAAAAGTTTTCGCAGAGATAGGCTATAAAAAAGAAAATTATGTAGTTGTTTCTGGTATTGGTTGTAGTTCTAGGCTACCATATTATGTTAATTCTTATGGATTTCATGGTATACATGGCAGAGCAAATGCTATAGCTAGTGGAGTGAAAATAGCTAATCCTAAACTCAGCATCTGGGTAGCTACTGGAGATGGTGATTCTTTAGCTATAGGTGGTAATCACTTCATCCACGTTGTCAGAAGAAATTTAGATATGAATATTATTCTATTTAATAATCAAATTTATGGACTCACTAAAGGCCAGTACTCTCCTACCTCTCCTTTAGGTGCTGTTACTAAAACCTCTCCCTACGGTACTATAGAACATCCATTTACAACAGGAGAGTTAGTTTTAGGTGCTCAAGGAACTTTCTTTGCTCGTTCATTAGATATACTGGTAGATCTCACTACTAACGTACTTTTCGAAGCTGCTAGTCATGATGGCACCTCTGTTATAGAAATCTTTCAAAATTGTGTAATATTTAATGATGGTGCATATAACGAAATAACTAATAAAGAAAATCGCGATGATAATGTCTTAATAGTAGAAGATGGCCAACCAATGATCTTTGGAAAAAATAAAGATAAAGGTTTAGTTTTAAATAATTTCAATCTAGAAGTAGTCACTATCGGTGAAAATGGAATTACAGAAAAAGATATTTTAGTTCATGATGCTAAAACTCCCTCTCCATTTATTCATTTAATGTTAGCAAAAATGCATCATCCATGGGTTTTTGGTGTTATTAGAAAAACTCCTGCTCCTACTTATGACGACCTAATGGAAGAGCAAATTAGTATGGTAAAAGCTAAATCTAATATTAAATGTATGGACGATTTACTAAATAGTGGAGATACCTGGGAAATAAAAGAATAATTTATAAAATTTTTTACAAAGGAAAAGGAAGCAATTACATTGCTTCCTTTTTTTTATTATTATGATGAAAAAATTTGCAATAAGAAAAAAATTTTATTTTATATTTGCAAAATTTTTTTAAAAAAATAAGAAAACTTATGATGGAAAAAATTACAACTTCTTTAAGAGAATCAAAAACAATGCGATGGACAGCATTGATTCTCGTAGCTTTCACAATGTTAACGGGATATTTCATTTCAGATGTTATGTCTCCTTTAAAACCTTTGGTGGAAGCTGAACTACAATGGTCAAGTACTGAATATGGAGTATTTACAGGTGCTTATGGATGGATAAATGTATTCTGCTTAATGCTTATATTAGGTGGTATAATCCTAGATGTAGCAGGTATCAGATTTACCTGCATGCTCAGTGCTAGTATAATGCTTATAGGTACAGCAATTAAATATTGGGCTATCAGTACACCAGAGTTAAATAATCATATTGTTAACTTTTTATTCTTGCATATGAGAGGACAAGTCTTCTGGGCATCCATAGGATTTGCTATCTTTGGTGTAGGAGTAGAAATGGCAGGAATAACTGTTTCTAAAACTATAGTTAAATGGTTTAAAGGAAAAGAAATGGCTCTAGCAATGGGTCTAGAAATGGCAACTGCTCGTATAGGCTCTGCTCTAGCTTTAATCTTTGCTCCTATAATCGCTGAATCTATGGGCAGTGTATCTAAACCTATAATGTTTGGATTAATATTATTATGTATAGGTTTTATTACTTTCTTTGTATACATTTTCATGGATAAAAAGCTAGATGATAGTGAAGGTATAACAAAAGAAAATAAACCTGCAAGTGAATTTAAAATGTCAAGTATAGGTCACATATTATCAAACAAAGCATGGTGGTATATAGCTATCATGTGTGTATTGTTCTATTCTGCTGTATTTCCATTTCTCAAGTATGCTAGTGATCTAATGGTTAATAAATTTAATGTAGATCCATCTATAGCTGGTATCATACCTGGCATTTTACCTTTTGGCACTATTCTATTAACACCTATTTTTGGCAATATATATGATAGAATAGGAAAAGGAGTTACGATAATGATAATCGGTTCATTCTTGATAACCCTTGTACATTTAATTTTCTCAATTCCTGGCTTACATAGTGTACCAATAGCTGTAGTTTTAGTTATTTTACTGGGAATCGGTTTCTCATTAGTACCATCAGCTATGTGGCCTTCTGTTGCTAAAATTATCCCTGAGTCAGAGTTAGGTACTGCTTATGCTCTTATTTTCTGGATTCAAAACTGGGGACTAATGGGTGTACCAATGTTAATCGGCTGGGTACTAGATAAATACTGCGTATCAGGGCAAATAATGAGAGATGGCAAACTAGTAAATACTTATGATTATACTCTACCTATGATCATCTTTGCAAGTCTCAGCGCTATCTCTATCATATTCGCTTTCTTGTTATTAGCAGAAAATAAACGCAAAAAATATAGTTTGCAATTACCTAATATAGAAGAAAAAATTAAAGAAAATCAAGAAGATTAATCTATAATTAATTTATATCCAAACAGCCTTTAAACTGAAAAGTTAAAGGCTGTTTTTTTTTATATAAATTTATGAATTATATTTTAATCTATATAATTAGTCATTTAATAAATCACTAAATTATTATTATAAATCTATCATTAATAAATATACCTTAATAGTGTAATTTAATTTTTAATAAAAAAGTTTCTTTTAAGTTTTTTCAGCATAAAAAGAAAGAATTAAAGATGAATAGCTGATGGTGAAATGATGATTATCTTTTTTAATAAATTAAATTGGTTAATAAAAGATGAAAGATATGGAAATATTTAAATTTATTCCCTATCTATCTGCTAATAAGCATTTCGTAATATTATTCAAAAAATGTTCAAATTAAGTAATGATATTTGATATATTATTTTTATATGATTAAAGTCTTTATTAATAAATAATTTATAGAATTTATTTTTTCAAATTTAATTTTTACTAATTTATTTTATAATATATAACTATAAATATATTAATAGTATTTTATTATAATTTATATATCATTAATTGATTTGAACATTTATAAATATAAACTTCGTTTATATTCTTCAGCTACGTCTAAATGCAGATTTAAATAAAATGTCTCTCCTTACGATATGATTTTATAAAGCTACATAATCACATATTTTAGTTTACAAACTAAAAATATATTGCTTGCTTAAACAATGTAAATCCTTTTACCCAGACACGATTGATTGTTTTATGACAAATCATTTCCCAATGCACTATTGACGGGAAAAAAATCAATATTGGAGTATTCAATTATTAGAAAATTTTTTTAACAAAATTTATTATCTAAACGCCTAATTGAATAAATGTATTTTAAATAAATTTAAAGATAAAAACTATTTCATTATTTATTTCTTAAATTTAAAATTATCATTTTACTTATCTTTGCAAAAAAAATTATATGTCAATATTAGCTTATATTGTTTGGAATGTAGATCCAGTGCTTTTACACTTAGGACCTTTGCAGGTTAGATATTACGGTGTCTTATTTGCATTGGGATTTTTAATAGGTTATTATTTATTCAGGTATTTTTTCAAAACTGAGAAGGTGCCACTTAGTGAACTTGATAAACTTTTTTGGTATGCTATTTTAGGAGCTATAATAGGGGCTAGATTAGGTCATGTATTATTTTATGAGCCAGATTATTATTTGGCTCATCCATTAGAAATTTTTGCTGTATGGCATGGTGGATTAGCTAGTCATGGTGGTGCTATTGGTCTTTTGATAGCTTTATATTTATATTCTCGTAAATCTTTCAATAAAGATTATTTGTATATTCTAGATAGAATGGCTATACCTACAGCTCTTGCAGGTAGTTTCATACGATTAGGTAACCTATTTAATAGTGAAATATATGGTAGACCAACCGAACTGCCTTGGGGAATTATTTTTGTAAGAGATGGACAGACAGTACCCTGTCATCCTACTCAGATATATGAAGCATTAGCTTATTTATTGATTTTTATTTTTCTATTCTATATGTATAAAAAATATAAAGGTAATATACCTCGCGGTTTAGCTATCGGATGGATGTTTCTATTAACTTTTATAGCTCGATTTTTGATAGAGTTTATCAAATTACCACAAGTAGGCTTTGAAACTAATTTAATAAATGCTATTGGTCTAAACATGGGGCAATTGCTAAGTTTACCTTTTATTATCGTTGGTATCTGGTTAATTATTAAAGCAAACAAATCTAAAAAATTAAAATTAAATACTAAAAAAGCTTAATGAAAAAAATATTTTTTTGTCTTGTAAATCTCCTATTTACTTTTTATTTATTTGCTCAGCAGATACCACTCAGTGTCGCTTTTGAACATCCAAACGTGATTAATAAATCCAATATTTATATTTCCAATGGAGATACTATTTTTTACAGTTTACAAAATGGCGTTATAGATGGAGATTTTATTTATTCTGGAAATAATAAAACAAATGTCTCTGGTGCATATAAATATTCTCATCCTAATGGGAAGTGGTTATTTAGTGCCAATGATACAAAATTAAAAATCAAATTTATTAATCCAGGAATTATAAAATTTAATAAAGTAAAAAATTCAACAAACAAAGTATTTGCTGGATTTGGCAAAATAAATATTTCTTATCCTCTGATAAATGCTAATTTTTCTGATACTCTTATTAGCACTTTACCTATTAGATGGGGCAAAATAAATGGTGAAGTCAAAGAAATGTATAGAGATAGCACACTGAGAGCTATTTATAACTATAGAAATGGAAGATATGATGGCAAACAAACTTATTACATAGGTAATGGAAATCGCTGGGAATTAATATACAAAAAGGGGAAACCTGTAAGTAATAAAACATTTTATAATGCTAGAGGTGATGAATATAGAAAAATCAAACTTACCGAAATTGATAAAAAGAATGACTTTATATCATATTATGATCCTGTAGATGTCATCTACAACCTTAAAATGCTTTTAACTTTAGATAGCAATTTTAGTCAATATCCACTCTTAAACGATAATGTGATAGATTCTATAAACAAATTATATTATTATAGAAAGATCATTACCTACAAAGATTATAACTTGCAACAAGAAGATTGGGGAGCACATGACAGACCTAATATCTGGGATGTTACTACCGATACTGTGATTAACAAAACTAATATCATTGGCATCGCCATGGTCGGTAGAATGATTATAATGCATCAAGATTTTCAATATAGATTACAACCTCTTGCAGCCTCTTATGTTGTGAGTTACGACTACAATGGTCAAAAACATTTCAAAACTTCTCCATGGTTTTATATTCCAGATCTAATGCAGAGTAATTTAATTCTGCCATATGGCTCTATTTTGTATTATCCATTTAAAATTTCTGATTTGCCTATAGGCAATACTCTAGATGAAATGACAATAAATGAACATAGTCAAGTACTCATACCACTAGAATATATTAAATTTTTAAAAGGATTATTTTTATTATAAATTTTTGAAATAGTATTTAATTATAAATAGTAATCTTAATTTAAAATTTCACTATTAATTTTAAATTAATTTGTCTATCAGTTAAATAGTTTGGGACACCGTATGTTCTACCGTTCACATCAGTTACCCATGTATAAGAAACCACATTTCTTATTTGCAGTAAATTTAATACTTCTATACTAAGCCAGCATTCTTTTAATGCTTTTGCTACTTTAGAATCACCAGTAAATAATTTAGCAGAGAAGCCTATATCCACTCTTCTATAAGGTGAAGTTCTATTAGTTTGTAAATATTTTTTATTACTATTTGGTCCAATTGGTAAGCCAGTTCCAAATTGTAAGGCCAGATTCATTTTAAAATTTGGATGATTAGGTATATAATCTTGGAAAAATAATGAAATATTTACTCTCTGATCGCCTGGACGTGGTATATAACCTGGCATTATCTTTTGGCTATCTACAGGTACGTTATTTAGAGTATAATTTGGTATTATTTGCTCTCCGTCGCTATTGTAATAAATGTAATAATAATCGCCAATAATATCTTCTGCAGTTTTCATAATAGAAACGCTAACCCATGAATCCACATCTGGCACAAATTCTCCATACAATTTCAGATCTATACCTGTAGCATATCCTTTTGACCTTTGCTCGGGTAGATATCTTATTCTAATATTATCTACAATATAAGGAATGAGGTCGTAAAGATACTTATAATACGCTTCAGTAATAAATTTAAATGGTCTGTCCCAAGCTTTGAAAGAATATTCCATGCCTAAAACAGCATGTACAGATTTCTGATTTGGTATATTTTGATAAATGTTACCATCCCATCCTACCATTTCTTTCCAAAAAGGTGGTTGCTGATATAGTCCTAATGAAAACCTAAAAGCCATTAACCTTTGCCATTCTGGAGTATAGCTAATAGACAAACGTGGACTAAACATAAAAGTATTATTTATACTATTATATCCTCCTCTTGCACCAAATATGGTAGTCATTTTTCCTTTACCATCAAATTTTTTTGTCCAGCTATCTTGTAAATATCCAGAAATAAACCAATTATTTGTTGTTTTATTACTTTTAATAAGCTCATATAATTCTAATGGTTTATATGGTTGAGGTTGCATATATCCTATGCTATCAGCTATTGTAGGTAGCGAAAAACCTGCTGAATCCATATATATCCATTCTTTCATTTTGAAATCAAACCAATTTACTTGTCCTTTAATTCCAAACTCTAAATTGTGATTTCTGATTTTATGAGAAATTTTTTCTTCCAGATATGCTACTTGCAAATCTAAATAATTTCTACCATGATTTAGATAACTACCTATGCCCATCAGCTCACCTTCTCTGCCAAAAGTCTCTGATTCATAGTCTATCTCTAGAGTATGCATCCAGTATTGACTGAGTACATCAAAAATTTCTTGTTCATTAGAATGATATGTATTAAAAATAGTTTTATAGATAGTATTAGAATCTACAATATATGTCCATTTCAGTCCGCCTATCCACATATTATATAGATTTTTTTCAGCTCCTTCGAAATACATATTTATTTTGTATGTTTCGCTAATAGTACCAAAAGATGTTTCACGAGATTTAGGATAAAAAGTGAATTGATTGTAATTCCAATATCC
>LUZL01000060.1 GCA_001603615.1 Bacteroidales bacterium Bact_20
GAATATCTCATCTATTAAAAATTTTTTAATAATAAATCAAAAAAATTTTTTAATAAAATTACTTATAACCAATATATTAAGTTATAACTAAAATATTTTGCTTTTAATAATATATTTTTTTTATATTATTAATTAAAAAATATATTGTATTTAAAAAAAATTATATACTTTTGTATTGTCAAACTTTTAAAAATTAAAAGATATGAAAAAAATGAGAAATTTATTAGCATTAGCTATAATTGGAAGCGTAATATTCGTTTCCTGTAATGGTGATGATACCACCAAGCCAGTAGTTACATTAAAAGGTGCTGCAGACACAACAATCGTATTAAATAGTATATGGATAGACCCAGGTGCTACAGCAGAAGATGATGAAGATGGTGTAATCACTAATATTCAAGTAACTGGAACTGTAAATGTAAATTTAGTTGGTACTTATGTAATTACTTATTCTGCAACTGATGCAGCAGGTAATACAGGTTCTAAATCTCGTACCGTAAGAGTGAGAAATACAGCTGATGGTTGGGCAGGTAGTTATAGTGTAATAGATGAAGTTAATGGGCAACAATATACTTATTCAGACATTATCAGTTTTTCTCAAACTGAAAATAGACATGTTTGGGTGACAAAATTTGCTTATTATACCAATGGTGCAGTTAAATTTAAATTTGAAAATCCTGAAAGTGTTCCTACAGATGTAACCATCCCACAACAAACAGTTTATTGTGGTAATCCAGCTGCTGATCGTACTTTCTCCGGTTCAGGTGCAGCTACATCAAATAACTCTTTCTATTTGAATTATACTGAAAGCACAGGTGGTACAAGTGTAACTGGTGTAGAAACTTATAATAAACAATAATTTATTTAAAGAATTTCTTATAAGAGAGGTAAACATGTTTACCTCTCTTTTTTTATTTATAAAAATTAATTAATTTTATTAAAAAATAACTAATGAAAGATAATGATTATTCAGAAAAATTTACACTTTTAGCTGTATTTGCATATCCACATGAATATTTTATATTAAAATCTTTATTAGAAGCCGAAGGAATAGAAATAATACTCAAAGATGATTTAACAGTTTATGTGGACCCATTATTATCACAGGCAATAGGAGGGATTAAAATGTTTGTACCAACAGATAAATACCATATAGCAAAAGAAATTTATGATAATTACTTTAACAAACATTCAGAAAATGGAGATAATGAATAACTAAATGAATAAAAACAATGCCAGATAAATTAGAATTTAATTTTAAAAAATCCTTGGGACAACATTTCCTCAAAAATCCAGAAATAGCAAAACACATCGTGGATTCTCTAAAATTGACAAATACTGATGATTTTGTTTTCGAAATAGGTCCAGGCAGTGGAATATTGACTCAATTTTTAATAGATAAATATCCATTATTAAAAATAATAGAACTTGATAGAGAAGCTATAGGATTACTTAAAGAAAAATTTACGAACATTGAAACCAAAATTATACATGGAGATATTCTAAAGATTAATTTGTTAGATTACGCAAATACTTTCTCTATCATAGGAAACATGCCATATAATATTTCTGGTCCATTATTATTTGACGCTTTAGGCTATAGAAATCATCTAAAAGAATGGGTTGGTATGCTACAATTAGAAGTAGTACAAAGAATAATCTCTAAACCCAGAACCAAAGAATATGGTAAATTGAGTGTATTACTACAAGCATATTTCGATATAGAACAAATCATGAAGCTAGCTCCAGCCTCATTTTATCCACCACCGAAAGTGTCGTCAGCAGTCATCAGAATGAT